>JAPKZQ010000029.1 GCA_026393675.1 Acidobacteriota bacterium
TCCCGGAGCTGATGGTCGCCGTGATCGAATCTCTGGAGACCATTCGCGCCAACCGGCGCAACCTCCGAGGCTGCATTACCCACTCGGCCCTTCCCTCTTTTTTGCGCTGACTGTGCCATTATTTATGCAGATGTCATTAGTCCCGACCCCTGCTGATCTCAGCCGGCGGCGGCCAGGCCACAGAACGCCCGTGATCGGACACCACCGGCGCCGCCACACATCGCGAGCGCCTCCTTTCAGCCAACGGTCCACGTGAGGGCGCGGCCGTCGCCCCCAGGACACGGACCAACAGTGACAGGCGAAGTCAAACCCTTTGTGAACATCTTGACATGGGCGATCACCGGGTCGATCAGCGACAACGAGGGTCATCGCGATGGTGACCCCCTCGTCGGCCTATCCAACGCCGCCGCGAGTCTCGCCGTTCGTTACCGCATCTGGTAGACGTTGATGGCCAGTTTCAGCGGCTTGCCGTGCTCGACGGCCGCGAGCACTAGATCCGTGCTACCCAGGAGCACGTACCCCGCCGGTGGCGTGATGGTGGACGGGAGGAAGAGCAACGAGCCCGTCACGAGTCCAAGCCCTGCCGGCCCGGCGACGCCCGTGTCCCCCTTGGGGCCTTCGAGTCCTGGCACACCCTGCGGGCCTTGCGGCCCCACCGGCAACAGTCCTGGAGCGAGCGTGCCGACACGTCCGTCGGGTTGGATACCGACCACAGCCGCGTCTGCGCTCAACGGGCTTTCGACGATGCCCGCGATCCATGTCCTCAATTGGTTGCCTGCGGTGCCGATGCGAATGACCCCGCTATCAGTCTCGGTGCCCTTGTTGCCCACCCAGATGTTCCACCAGCCGGTCGTCGCGCCCGATCCGGCGTCCTTGCCGATCGCGATATTGTTGCTGCCCCCATTGAGCCGCATGGCCGTAGAGCCGATCACGGTGTTGTAACTGCCCGTCGTATTCGCCTGCATGGCGTAGGGACCGATCGCAGTGTTTTCGTATCCCTCTGTGTTGGCGCTAAGGGCCCCCACGCCGCTCGCGGTGTTGAAATAGCCCGTTGTATTGTCGTGGAGGGTAAACGCGCCGATCGCGGTGTTGGAGGAGCTCCCGTGTTCGAGGGAGCCCGCGGCGTTGGAGTAGAGCGCCCTGAATCCAACGGCCGTGTTGCGGCTCCCCGTGGTGTTGGAGTAAAGCGCCAGACTGCCGTTGGCTGTGTTCTCGAAGCCGTCAGTGTTGTTGAAGAGCGCCGTGAAGCCACTAGCCGTGTTGTTTTGGCCTGTGGTGTTGGAGAAGAGAGCCCCACGCCCGATCGCGGTCAAAGACAGCGGAGAGTCTGTCTCAATGACGTCGGCGCCTGCTGGCCCCGCGTCTGCCCTCGGTGCCGGCATGCTCGTGAACACGATCCGACTGCCGAACTCCATCCCCTCGGATAGCCGGCGGAGCACCTGCTGCTCGGATGGGAAACAGGGCTGTGTTGCCGTTACCGTGCGGATCTGGCCGGAGTTGTTCACGCACGCGCGCACCACCCGGTCCTGCGCGGCGGCCGTTCCACCCAACCAGAGCCCCGCGATGAGGACGCCGACGAGCCAAAGAAGCCGTCTCATGGTTTGCCTCCTAGATGGATGAATGATACCGAGGGGGCCAACTGGCAACGCTGGCCAGCGGGCCGTCTGCGACCGTCTCGGCCGCATTCTCGAGACGCTCCTGCGCGCGCTGGGCCGCGAGAGCCCGATCCTGGGCGATCAACTGCCAGGCGAGCCATCGCATTGCCAGCGAGAGCATGCCCGTGACGCCGAGAAACAACGTCAACACGTGCCGCGGCGGACGGAACCAGCGGCCGGACGAAGGCGCGACGGGCTGGTGGGTCGACGGTCCAAATCATGCCAGGTTTCATTCCGGCCCTGTGCCAGGTTTGTGTGAGAGTAATGGACATTCCCGGAGTGACCAGCGCGTCCCCTCAGACGTGCGCCGGGGCTCAAGCCCCGCCTCCGGTGCGCGGCCCCGGCACCCTCTGTTCCGCGATCGAGGCCGGGTCTTCAGGCCCGGCACTCAGCCACCAGGCTCCCGTCCGCGGCCGACGCGTCCGACCTACTTCGCTTTCGCGCCAGGCGCGGCCGGCTTCGGCAGGAAGTTCTCCATCACCCAGACCTCTAGATCCACTTTGACATCGGTGATCGCCAGCCGGCGGCCGTCGGGATTCAGCCGCACCCCCTGCATCTGACGGGCCGCGACGAGCCCGATCCGCTGCTGCTCTCCGCCCTCGGCTGCGGCACGCCACAACTCCCATTGCCCTTTCTTTCCGCTGACGGCCTTCAGAAAAGCGACCGACCGGCCGTCCGGCGTCCACGACGGCGAGCCCGGAAAACCGCCTTCGAGTCTGACTACCTCCCGGGCTTCTCCCCCGGCAGCCGGCATAACGAGCAGCACCTGGAACTTGCCGTCGTAGGTGGCGAGCAGCAGTCGCTTGCCATCGGGCGACACCACGCCCGCGTAGAGCCCTTGTTTCTCGATGACGACCTTCTCCTGGCCGGACCGCAGGTCGCGGGCCACAATCCCAAACCCGTTCATGTCTGCGGGGGCAGCCGGCTTGAGATAGAAAAGCGTGTTGCCATCTGGAGAGATCTCGAAGCGCGTAAAGCCGGCCGGAAGCGCCATCAGGGAAGTCAGCTGCCCGGTTTGAACATCAATCCGCAGCAGGTTCTCGCCCTTCCCGCGCTCGGATGCTGGAAGCACGACGGCCTTCCCGTCCGGCGTCCAGCGGAGGGGACCCCGCACAGTCCTCTCGCCGACCTGAAGCTCTCGCTCGTCGCCCGTGTCCATGGATCGGACCACCACTGTCCGGTTCGGCTCGCGGCCGAGAATGAACGCGAGAGAGCGGCCGTCGGGCGACCAATCTGGAGCCTGCGTGTTTCCGCGTCGCGATGCCGGCAACGACGGCGAGATCCCCTTCGCGCTGGAAGCGTCGATTTCCGCAATCTGGACTTCCCAAACGTTGTTGCTGACCGCGTAGTAGAAGGCGCCCGAGCGGGTGAACCCCATGGGCCAAGAGCCCCAGTCCTTCCTGACGAACAGGGGTTCGCCCTGCGCCTTTCCGCCGTCCACCGCAACGAGCCACGCGTCGGCGGATCCCGAACGTTCACTGGAAAAAAGAATGTGCTTCCCGTCCGGAGCCCAGCCAAGGACGCTGTGGCGCGACCGATCCGGGATGAGCGGAGACTCATTTCCTGTCTGAAGGTCGAACAGCGCGAACCCCTCCGGGGTCGCCCACGCGATGTACCGGCCGTCAGGCGAGAACACCCCGCCCGGCAACAGCTCCTTTCCCATCGCCTTCAGCAGTTTCGTCGACCCGTCAGCGACGGCTACCAGCATCATGTCGCGGGTGCCGTCGGCCTTCGCGAATGCGGCGAGCACGTGTCTGCTGTCAGGCGACCATGCCAACGGAATGTGGTCCCGGACTCCGTCTCCGGCGGTCCGCAGGGCCCTCGGGTTCGAGCCATCGACCCCGACGACGCAAAGGTCGAAGGAGCTGTTCGGGTTCAGCCAGGAGTAAGCGACACTCTTGCCGTCTGGCGAGGGCACGGAATACTCGGAGAACCGCGACCCGGTCAGGCTACCTGTGCTGGTCAAGAGTCGGCTTTGGCCTGTGGCGAGGTCGCGGATGGCGACATTTCCCTCCGCCCCCCAGTCGGTGAACGACACGAAACGGCCGTCGGGCGACACCTTGCCCGTCACATCCGCTCCTGCCCACACCCTCCTCACGGTCAGCGTCGATCCGGCTGTCGCGCCAGCCGCTCCCGGAAGTGCCGCCAGGCGCTCACGCGCGTGGGTGACGGCGTCCTGCTGGTCGCCGTACTGGGCGACGATGGTCTCGTAGGCCTTCCGCGCTTCGGCTGCCTGAGCCGCGCCGAGCTTCTCGTAGCACTGACCGAGTCCGAGAAGTGCGCGCGCCGCGACCGGCCGGTTGGTGCCGTACTTCGCCAGCACGTCGCGGTAGATCGTGATGGCCTCGCCGAGCTTGCCCTCGACGACCTGTTTGTTCCGCGCGGCCTGCATCAGGAGTTCGGCCGGATCGGCCTTTTGCGCGAACATCGCCATCGAAGCTGCGACAAGCGCCACGACGGTCAGCGCCATCACCGCGATTCCCCACCACGCCCGAGAACGGTTGGTCTTCGGCATTGTCGTTTCCTCCGCACCCATCGTCTCGCCCGCAGATGGAGAACACATGACATCCGTATCAGGTTCGTGTGAGGTGTCGCGAACCACCGCCTCACACTACCGATGCGAATCGGCTGACGCGGTTCGGCCACTACCCGTCGAAGCGATACCCGGCGCCCCGCACGCTCACGACGAATTGCGGGACGGCTGGATCGGGCTCGACCTTGCGGCGCAGGTTGACGATGTGCGTGTCGACGGCGCGATCGGTGACATAGATGCCGTGTCCCCACACCTGATCGAGAAGCTGCTCCCGCGAGAGCACCCGCCCACGATGACGGATGAAGGCCGACAGCAGCTTGAACTCGATCGTCGTCACCTCAACCGGCGCGCCGCCCGACCGGAGCTCCCGCCGGCCGAAGTCCACCTCTACCTGGCCGAAGCGGTAGACCTCGGGCGTTTCGCCGGACGCCCGGCGCAGCACGGCCTTGATCCGCGCCCGCAATTCGCGTGGGCTGAACGGCTTCGTGACGTAGTCGTCGGCGCCGATCTCGAGGCCCATCACCTTGTCCGATTCCTGCGTTTTCGCGGTGAGCATGATGATCGGCATGCGCTGGCCCGAGGCGCGCAGTTCGCGGCACACCTCGAAGCCGTCCTTGCCGGGCAGCATCACATCGAGGATCGCCAGATCGAAGCGGCCCGCCGCTGCGGCGGCAATGGCTGCCTCGCCGTCGCCGACGATCTCTATTTGGTAGCCTTCGAGTGCGAGATCGTCGCGAAGCAGTGTGGCGATCGGCAACTCATCTTCGACTACGAGGATGCGTGCCATGACTCCCTCAGCCTCCTGCCAGACATCTTCTGTGCTTCCATGCGCGTCATCCTACAGAATGACGCACGCTTGCGTCACCCCGGCGGCCGGGGCCCCCGACGCGGCACCCGCGTTGGGGTGGCAAGCCGAGGTCCAGAGAGGTACACGACTGGATTCCGGCGTTCGCCGGAATGACGAACTGGAAGCATCGCTCTCGGCCGTGTGAGGCGTTGCTTCGCTACGTTGTCGCCGGCAGCGTGATCGTGAACGTGCTGCCGTCGCCTGGCGTGCTGTCCACCTGCACGTTTCCGCCGTGCGCGCCGACGATGTGCTGCACCATCGCGAGCCCCAGGCCCGTGCCCTTGGCGCCGATGGCGGCCGCGTTGGCGCCGCGCGCGAACTTGTCGAAGATGCGGCGCTGGTCGGCGGGCGGCACGCCGACGCCGCGATCCCGCACCGAGATCTTCACGGAATCGTCACTGACGGCAGTTGTCAGCCACACCGTCTTGTGCGATGGCGAGTACTTGACCGCGTTGTCGAGGAGGTTCCAAATCGCCCGCCCAAGCGCTTCGCGATCCGCCGAAACACAGATGCCCTCAGACTGCAGCGTCGTCTCCACACGATAGCCCGCCACCGCTACGCTCGCCGAGAACTCGTCGGCGACCGCGCGCGCGAGCGCCGTGATGTCGACCGGCTCGGGGCGGTACTCCCGCGCGCCCGATTCCATGCGGCCGAAGTCGAGCAGCGATTCGACCAGGCGCTGCAGCCGCTGACTGTCGCGCTGCTGCATCCGGTAGTACTCCTCGCGACGCGCCTCCGGCACCCGTCCCTCGAGCAGCAACTCGCTCACTTGCCGCATCGACGTGAGTGGCGTTCGGAACTCGTGCGACACGGCCGCGACAAAGTCGGTTTGCAGCCGCGAAACCTCCAGTTCGCGATTGACAGCGCGGACGATGAAGGTGCCGCCGGCCAGCACGAACAGACCGAGAGCGACAAGGCCGGCGAGGACGACCTGACGACGGCTCGCAGTCATCGCGATTTCCGCGCCGGGATCGGCGTCGATGATGCGGACGGACCAGGGGAGCCCGGTGTCGGCAATTGCGCGCTGCACCTGACGGTCGCTGCCGGTGAGCGCTTCGCCGCCCGTCCGCCGGCCGGCGCCGGGAGAGTGGCCATCGGCGTCGGCGAGGATCGCGCGGGCGCGGTAGCGGGTGAGCGCGGCACGGGCAGGCTCGACAAAATGCGCGTCGATGAACCGAGGTCCAGCAACCAATGCGGCTACACGTCCGGCTGTGCTGCGCCACGCGACCAGCACGGTGGCGCTTTCAGCGGTCACCACCCTGCTGCCGGTGGCCGGCGTCGCGGATGCGCGGGCGGTCTCCCACTCGCTCCAGATCGTGGCCATTGCGGCCGACAACCGCTCACTCCCGGCCGCCGCCATCTTCTGCTCGGAGACGCGCGTCGGGGGCTGCCAGGCGCGAGCCTGCGCCTGATAGAACTTGTATTCGGCGCGCGTCAGTCGCCACGTGCCGGCGTTGAGATCGCGTTCGAGCGCGGCGGCTTCTCGGCCGAGGTCGCCGCCTCGTCCAAACTCTCGCAGCACAAGGCATCGACCGTATCGCGCCAGGAGTCCGGCCGGCATCTCCTCGGCGGGGGTGGCTCCCAATCCGGCCAGTTGCTCGTAGGCGCCGAGCGCGCGATCGGGCTGGTGGAGTTGTGCCCGAATCCGGGCGGTTCGAAGGAGCGCGCCTGCGCGAAGCTGTGGGTTGGTCGAGCGTGTGAGCGGATCGAACGCGCGGAGAGCGCCGGCGAGGTCGCGACGCTGGAACTCGAGCCCTTCGCCGGAGGCAAACGCCGCGATCGTCGACTCCGGCGAGTTTCGTGTGAGCGCCGCAGCCGGGTAAAAGACGAGGCGGCCGGCAGGCCAGACATCGAACGCCCGATCGCCAGTCAGGATCAACGCCGCATCGTCTCCAACGGCCGAAGCCTGCGCCATGAACTCGGCCGGCGCCAGACTGGGAGGCAGCTTTGAGAGCGCGTCGAGCCGCTGCATGATTTCGTCGATGCCGTGCCGGAGCACGGAGACCGCTGTCTCGGCGGCGTTGTCGAGTCGCTCCTGCGCGCGCTGGGCCGCGAGTGCCCGGTCCTGGGCAACGAACTGCCAGGCGAGCCATCCCATCGCCAGCGAGAGCACGCCCGTGACGCCGAGAAACAGCGTCAGCACGTGGCGTGGCGGGCGGAACCAGCGGCCGAACGAAGGCGCGATGGGCTGATGCGTCAACGGTCCAGATTATGCCGCGTCTCCCGCCAGCCCTGTGTCAGGTTTGTGTGAGAGTGATCTACTTCGCTCTTGCGACGGGAGCGGCGGCCGCCTTCGGCAGGAAGTTCTCCATCATCCACGCCTCCGCACTGGTCTTCCACGTGCCAATCGCCAGTCGGCGGCCGTCGGGGTGCAGGCGCAGCCACCACAGTTCGTCCACGGTCAGTCCGAGCCGCTGCGGTTCGCCGCCCTCGGTCGCGACTCGCCAGGCCTGCACGTTTCCCGTCGGCCGGCCCTTCTGACCCTTGGCGAAGATCAGATAGCGTCCATCCTGCGTCCACGATGCCCACACGCGATAGTTCGCCTCGTCGGCGGGTATCCTGACGACTTCGCGCGCTTCTCCTCCCGTCGCTGGCAGGACACGCAAGACCAGCGACCGGTCTTCCTCCACGCCGATGACCAGCCGTTTCCCGTCGGGAGATACCGATACCCAGTTGAGTCCGACCCCTTCGATGACTTCGGTTTCGCGGGCGGACTGTACGTCGCGCGCCAACAGTTGTACCCGGTTGGCGTTCGGAACGTCACGGTGCTTCATGTAGAAGATCGTCCTGCCGTCGGGAGACAAGTCGAATCTCGGGTAGTTCCAGTTGCCAGGCAGCGGCATCAGGGGCGTTGCGTGCCCGGATTG
Organism: Acidobacteriota bacterium; assembly: GCA_026393675.1. NCBI lineage: Bacteria > Pseudomonadati > Acidobacteriota > Acidobacteriota bacterium. Next base: position 7,903 of record JAPKZQ010000029.1, read on the forward strand.
CGCGTCTACACGCATCAGGTTCCCGCCTCTTCCGGACTCGAACGCCGGCACCACGATCGCGCTTCCGTCCTGTGCCCATCGAAGACCCATTCCGATTGTCATCTTCCCGACCTGCAGTTCGCGTTCCTCGCCCGTGCTGGTGGAGCGGACGACGATGGAAGAGTCCTTCGAAGTCGAATTGCGGATGTAGGCCAGGAACCTGCCGTCGGGCGACCAGTCCGGGTTGCGCGAGACGCCGACCCAGCGTTGTGAGACGGGCTGGAGCGGCGTGACAAGGCTGCCGGTCGCCGGATCCCATTCCGTGATGTGCACCTCCCTGGCGAGATTGAAGAAGGAGTAATAGAAAGCCCCGGCGCGCGTGAAGCCCAGCGCGTGGCCGTTGTAGCCCTTTTTCACCAGTTCGGGCTCGCCGGCGGCTTTCCCGTCGGCCACGGCGACCAGCCACAGGTCTTTCGACCCCGACCGCTCACTCGAGAAGAGGATATGCCTGCCGTCGGGAGCCCAGCCCAGCACTTCGTGTGGTGCAAGATCCGGAACCAGCGAAGACCCTCTTCCTGTCTGGACTTCGAACAGCGAGATGCCGTCCTTGACGGCCCAGACGATGTACCGTCCGTCCGGCGAGAACACTCCCCCGGGCGACCGGTCCGCCCCCATCGCCTTCAGCAGCTTCGTCGAGCCGTCAGCGACAGCCATCAGCATCATGTCGCGGGTTCCATCAGTCTTGCCGAACTCTGTCAGCAGGTGCCGACTGTCGGGCGACCACGCCAGTGGATCGACCCTGGACACACCGTTTCCGGAGGCCCGAAGCACCCGCGGCTTCGAACCGTCGAGGCCGACAACGCGTAGGTCGTACGAGCCGTCAGGGTTGTACCAGTTGTACGCAAGCTGTCTGCTGTCGGGCGAAATCAGCGACGACTCCACGGACTCCCCCGACGTGCCATTCAATGCGTTGTTCGTGACAGGCCGATCCTGACCTGTCGCGAGGTCGTGGATGACGAGACCGCCAGTGCCCCAGTCGGTGAACGACACGAAGCGGCCGTCAGCGGACACGGAACCGATGGAAATTGAGGAGCCGGCGCCAGGACCAGCCCAGACGCGCTTCACGGCCATCGTCGATCCGCCCGCCGCGCCGCCGCCCCCGGCGAGCGCCGCCAGCTTGGTGCGGGCCTCGGCGGCCACGGCGGCCTGATCGCCGAACTCCCTCACAATCTGCTCGTACGCCTTGCGCGCTTCTCGCGTGTCGGTGTCGCCGAGCTTCTCGTAGCACTGGCCCATCCGCAGAAGTGCCTTCGCGGCCACGGGGCGGTCGGTCGCCTGAGCGAGCTTGCGGTACAGCTCGATGGCCGTCTTCAGATCGCCATCGACCACTTCCTTCTTGATTGCCGCCTCGAGTTGCACGCCGGCGCTTGTCTGCGCGCCGGTCGTTTGCTGGCCACAAACTCCGCCTGCCGCGAGCACTGCCAGGAGCACCACTATCCATAGTCGCTTCATGGTCTTCCTCCTGGTGCCCAGAATAGGGTGGCCGTGTCTGCCGGCCATCCGGCGATTGTCCAGCCTTCGTCTGGTATCAGCCATCAAAGCGATATCCCATGCCGCGGACGCTGATGATGAAGCGCGGCTCGGCCGGATCCGCCTCGATCTTGCGGCGGAGGCCGACGACGTGGTTGTCCACCGCGCGATCGGTGACGTGAACATCGCTGCCCCAGGCGGCATCGAGCAACTGGTCCCGGCTGAGGACGCGGCCGCGTTGCTCGATAAACGCCGTCAGGAGCTTGAACTCGAGGCTCGAGATGTCGACTAGCGCGCCTGCGCGCCGCACTTCGCATCGTCGGAAATCCACCTGGATGTCGCCGAATGTGTAGACGCGGGGGAGTTGCCCAGACGAGCGGCGGAGCACGGCTTTGATCCGCGCCCGCAACTCCATCGGGTTGAATGGTTTGGTCACATAGTCGTCGGCGCCCATCTCGAGCCCCAGCACCTTCTCGGCGTCCTGCGCCCTGGCGGTGAGCATGATGATCGGCGTCGCGACGCCGGCGTGGCGCAGCTCGCGGCACACCTGGTAGCCATCCTTACGGGGCAGCATGATGTCGAGCACGATCAGGTCGAACGTCCGCTCGCGCGCGCGGCGGACGGCGTCCTCCCCGTCGCGGGCCACTGCCACCTCGTAGCCATCGAGCCGCAGATCGTCCTCGAGGCCCATGGCGATCCCCTCGTCGTCTTCCACGATCAGGATGCTGATCATGCTGTCGTCTCCAATCTCCGCACCACGACTGGACCCCGGCTTCCGCCGGGGTGACGAAACACGTGCTTCATTCGGCAAGACGAAGCCTGCGGAAGACGTCTGCTTATGCCGTCGTCTCCACGGGGATCACCATCGTGAACGTGCTTCCGCGGCCCACCTCGCTCTCCAGCCGCACCTCGCCGCGGTGTGCGTGGACCACGTGGTGGACGAGCGCGAGGCCGATACCAGTTCCCTGGACGCCCGATTCCGCAGCCTGAGCGCCACGCTCGAACTTGCGGAAGATGCGCTGCCGGTCCTGCCGCGGGATGCCGATGCCGCGATCGCGCACGGCGATTGACGCGTGCTTTGCATCAATCGACAGATCAACCCAGATCATCCGGGACTCTGGCGAGTACTTCATCGCGTTATCGAGCAGGTTCCACAGCGCGAGCGAGAGCATTTCGCGGTCGGCCCGCACAGGGCACGGCGTTGATGGCGTCGAGATCTCGAGAGACCAGTCGCTGGCGTAGCTCCGGAATTCCGTCGTCACCGCGCGTACCAGGTCGCCCGCATCGAGCGATTCGAAGCGGTAGCGTCCGGCGCCGGACTCCGCGCGGCCAAAACTCAAGAGCTTCTCCACCAGGCGATGAAGCCGCTCGCTCTCGCGTACGAGCACCTCGTAGTACTGCCCGCGGCGATCATTGCTGATGACGCGTCCCTCGAGCAGCATGTGCGAGAGCTGGCGCATCGAGGTCAGCGGCGTGCGGAACTCGTGTGACACGGCGGACACGAACTCGGATTGCAGGCGCGCGATGGCCAGCTCGCGCTGGATGCCGCGAAACGTGAAGTAGCTGCTCCCCAGAATCAGGACGCCGACAATGGCCAGGCCGGTAAGCAGGAGGCGGCGCCGGGCGAGGGCCTCGGCGACGGCACGATTCGGATGGCTGGCGGCGACGGCGATGGTCCAGGGCAGTCCCGTGTCTGCGGTGGCGCGGGTCGCCTGTGTGCCCGACACGCGCCCGAGGATCGGTTGACCATCACGGTCAGCCAGCGCCACCTGCGCGTTTGCGTCGATGCTCACCTGCCGGCAGATCGTCTCGAGATACTCTCGGCCGCCGAGCACAGCGCTGATCTGCGGCGGTGCGGTCTTCCACATGGCAAGGACCGGCCGGTCCGCGTGGCGGATCACTGCCTGCCCGGCGGTGGGCCGATCCTGCCACTGCTGCCACAGCGCGTCGGTGGCGACCGCGAGAGCAATGGCCGCATCAAGTCCGTTGATGGTTGTCGCACCCGGGCCAGCCCAGGTGGAAGCTTCGCTGAAGACGAACTCCCATGCGGCGCGTGTGAGTGCCCAGTGGCCGCTTGCGAGATCGCGGCGCAGGTCATTGGCCTCGCGCTCGAGAAGGGCGCGCTGGCCGGTTTCGTCAAGCACGCTGCAGCGGGCTTCGCGGGCTATCAGATCCGCAGGCCGTCCGTCGATGCGCACATCCTCCACACGAGCAAGCTCAGCGTACGCCTGGAGGGCTTCGGTGTGTCGTCCCGCCTTGCGCAGCGTGCGCCCGAGGCGCACGAATGCACCGGCGCGAACGGCGCGCGATCGTGCACGTGTCAGGGCTCGGTAGATATCGATTGCGCTCGCCAGACCCGCCTTGCCGAACTCCGCGCGTTCGCCGGCGGTGAAGACACCAGGAGGCACTTCTGATGATGGCGGGACGACGGGAACAAATATCAGGCGGCCGGCCGGGCGGCTGCGGATGGACACGTGATCCGCGATGACGGCCACCGTGTCCGGCGGGAGTGGGCCATCTTCGGATAACGCCTGCCGTTCCAGTTCGTTGAGGCTTCGCTGAAACACCGCAACCGCACGGTCGGCGGCGACTTCGAGCTGTGCCCGCGCGCGCTCTGACTCGACGGCCTGTTCCTGGGCGAGCAGGCGTCCGGCGAGCCACGCGAGGCACACCACACCGGTGACGGCACCGGCGAGGTACAGCGTGAGCAAATATCGCGGCGGGCGAAACCAATGGATCAGTGGCATCGCGTGGCGTGAAGGCCCTCCGGGGGCTCGCCGGCCTCACGTTGTCATCGTTCCACGGATTCTATGCGCAATTGTCCGGCCGGCGTCGAGCTTCTGTCAGGGATCGATATGGTGTGCCGGTCGGCGGGGCTGAAGCCCCGCCCTCCATCGGAGAAACATGCAGGCCGGGTCTTCCGCCTTCGCGTGCAGCTTCGGCGGACCGCCGTAACCTCTGTGGAAGCGGTCAGACCCGGCGCTCGACGATCACTTGTTGGCGTTGCGGATGCGCGCCGCGAACTGATCGAGGTACTGCTTCAGCCCTTTGATAACGGCATCGGCGTGCGCGCTCGATGCGCTGCCCGCGACACCACCGCTGCGTAGCAGCGACACCTGCACCAGCAGCGGCGAATCCTCGTACGAGAGCTTCGCCGTCGTGTAGGTATAGAGGATGGCGTCGTATCTCGACACGCAGAAGCCGGTGGCCATGCTGGTCGTCATGATGTTGACGTAGACGTACGTGTCTTCGTCTGCGTTGCGCGCGACCTTCAGCCCCGCGTCGGAGAGGCTCTTCGAGACAGTCGCTTCAATCGCATCCTGTTTCAGCCCGCAGGTTGTGGCCGACGAGTCCAGGCCCTCAACGACCATGCCGAGTCTGGTGATGCCCTTGAGTTCTGCATCCGGCTTCTGGGAGCCGATCGGCGCCTGGGCGGCTCCCGTCACGGCAGGCACATCCTGCTTGCCGGGCTCGGCCGCCGCTGGCGGGAGCGCCGGGCGGTTCGGATCGTAGGCTTTGGTCGCGTCTCTCAGACCGGAGGCGGGCGTCGGCTGCGCACCTGCCTGAGCGGCACCAACGGGCGTTGACGGCTCATCGGCACGCGTGGGTTCGTACACGCGCGTGATGATGTCGCGGCCGCCGCGCTCGACAAACTGTACCTGCACGATCAACTGTGACGGATCGAGCTTGCGCGAGTAGGTGTACCGGACCTCACGGCTCTTTTCCACCTTGTATCTCACCACCAGCAGCGCGCCCTCCCACCTCGCGGTCGTGGTCACAGGCGACGCGTCGAGCGGCTGGAACTCGTCTTTGCCGTCCGGATGGAACCGGCGTGATCGGCCCTGATCATCCGTGATTGAGATCGCGGTCTCCGATTGCACGATGGTCAGGTGCGGGGAAGGCGTTCGGACTTCGTCCACCAACTGTCTGGCGTTCCGGGCTTCGGCCTCGCTCTCGTTGCGCGGCACGAAGGCGGCTGCCCCGCGGCCTTCCCTCTCATCCGAACCGGCCCCTGGCGGAATCACGTCCATGCCAAAGCCGACCTCACGCGGAAACTGGCTCAGGGTGCGATTGAGCGTCCATCTGCCGGCGAGGCTCGGATTGTCGGCCGCCGCGACCGTCTCCCAGCCAGCCACCGCCGCCGCGATGACGGTCGCCCCTATCAAAACCACCATCGAGATCCACCGGCTCATGTGCATGTCCCTTCGAATTCCTGTCCCGACTACCCATCTACTTTCGACGCACGCCGCCAACTTGTGGCCTTGTCGCGCGCCGTGTCGCACGCCGGGTCTGACCGCGTCCACCGAGGTTACGGCGGTCCGCCGGAGCTGCACGCGAAGGCGGAAGACCCGGCCTCCAGCTAGAATACCCCCTCCAGCCCGAACAATCCGGCTCCGTCACCGCTTCTCCGTGTACTTCCAGATCACATTTCTGCTGCCCACGAGAAACGACTGACCGCCCCAACCGGTCGGCGTGCCCTGCAGCGCCACCACCGCCTCGGCATCGTCGTCGGCGCTGTCGGCATAGACCAGGTCCCCGCCGCCGCCGTACACGTATGTGATGTGGTGATGCCGGCTGCCTTTCGACGTGCCCAGACAGACGAAGCCCGCGTCACTTCCCGCTACCGGCATCGGCATGCCGCGTGGCCTGGAGAGGCGATTGCCCCAGGGCGCCTTGAGCGAGCGCACCACATTCCCGTTGATGTCGAGGAACACCAACTCCTCGACACCGTCGCTCAGCACCATGAAGGACGGGCGCGCCCCGCCGGCTGAGCGCGCCACACTGAACCGGTTGAACACGTGCGGCGACGTCCAGGTCGCGAGCGGCCGGCCGTCAGCCGAGAAGACCGCCATCTGGTTCTTGCCGTCGGTGTGGTTCTCGGCGACGACGTCGGCGCGGCCATCGCCATCCATGTCCGCGCAATCAAAATACAACGGGCGCCCGGCAGCGGTGATCGGCCGGAGTGACACGCCAGCCAAGCTCCGTACATCGAGGCCGGCCCCGCCCGGGCTGACGATTTCCACGCGGCCGTCTCCATCCAGATCGGCCGCGATGGGCTCCTGGAACGAGCCGCCAGGTGAGGTCCAGACAACGCCGCCGGACTCATCGAACAACACGGTTTGACCGGCCTTCGGGAGGTTGCCCAGGAACCGCAGTTTCCCGTCGGCAGCTCCCGTGACAGCTCTGACCGCCCACGGCCCTTCGGGTGAGCGGAACGGCGCGAATCGTTTTTCCTTGCCGTCGGGCCCAAGCAGATGGATCCCATCACTCGCGACCGCGAGAATCTCGTCGGCCCCGTCCTTATCGAAGTCGCCCTGGCGCAGGTCCGACACGAGGTTCATGTTCGGCCCACGGAAGAGCACGCTCTTCTCGTACTTCACCTTCTCGATGAGGACCCCGTCCGGATACGACACCGGCGAGTAGCAGGCGACAACACAGACCGTCGCCGCTGTTGCCAGAACGGCGAACCCGATGACATGCGATTGGCGCATCACTGGCGTCTCCCTTCACCTCGATGCTGACGATCTACCAAGGCGTCAGCACTTCCTTGTCGCTCTTCGGAATCGCGAACAAGCCCGGCGACACGGTTTCCTCCTGAATCGGGCCGCATTCTCCTTTGCCGCGACGTGGATGACAAGCGTATTCCTGGGACGAAGACGGGGCCTGCCACCGTCCCTTGCCACAGCGGACAGCCACAGCAGCCACAGCGGCCTGCCTTGACGCCCGGGAGCGCGGGGCGTAGCATCCTGCCCGGTTCCCGATTCGTCGCGCCCGAACGCGAAGAACCGGCGACGGCGGCCCTGGCACGCCGAAGCCGAAGGCGCCTTCGCTGCCTACGGCAGCTTCGGTGTCCCGAGGGCGAAGGCGGCTGTCCGCGGATGGCGACAATTGAGGTGTGGACATGATGCGAAGAGTCACGATCCTCGGCGTGTTGGCCTGTTTCATTCTCGTAGGCGTGGCCGCGGCGGCGCCGGTCCGGTTGGCCCGCCATCCCGACTACCACGCGGGCAAGATTGCGTTCAGTTACCTCGGCGACATCTGGGTCGCGGGCGAGGACGGCTCCAACGTCGTGCGCCTGACCGACAACACGGGGCGCGACGTGTATCCGCGATTCTCGCCGGACGGCAAGTGGATTGCCTTCTCGTCGAACCGCTACGGCAACTACGACGTGTTTGTCGTTTCGGTCACGGGCGGCGCGCCGAAGCGGCTGACCTATCACACGGGCAATGACGAGGTGGTGGGCTGGTCGCGCGATTCGCAGCGTGTCGTGTTCCGATCGGCCCGCGGCGACGGCGCGTTTCCGAGCGTGGCGACCCTCCACGAGGTGCCGGCTGTTGGCGGTCCCGAACGGGCGCTGCCGGTCGACTGGGGCTACTGGGGCGCTTACTCGCCAGACGGGAAGCAGCTCGTCTTCAACCGCCATCCGAGCGTCTGGTCGCGCAAGCACTATCGCGGCAGTTACGCGGCCGACATCTGGATTGGTGACCTCGCGCAGAAGACCTACAAGAAACTGCCCGGTGACGAACGCTACAACCGCTACTGGCCGATGTGGGGACCGAAAGACGAAATTTACTACGTGGCCGATCCGTTGCCAAACGACAAGGCGGTCAAGCCCGGCAGCCCGGACGTACGGAAGAGCGTGAACAACATCTACAAGATCGGCATCGCCGGCGGCGCGCCCGTCCAGGTGACCAAGCACACATCCGGAAGCCTGTTCTGGCCGTCCATGTCGAGTGACGGGAAGGTGATTGTCTACGAGGAGAACTTTGGCATCTGGAAGCTCGATGTCGCCTCGGGCCGCACGACCGAGATCAAGATCGACATTGTGGCCGACGAGAAAGAGAACCAGGTGGATGTCGAGACGGTCGAGAACGAACTGGACGGCTTCGATCTGTCGCCGTCGGGCCGGCGTGCCGTGATCTCGACGCGCGGCCAGATCCTCACGATCGCGACCGACCGGGGCGACATCACGCGCGTGGCGCCCGACGCGATGGCGTCGCGCAGCCAGTCGCCGAAGTGGTCATTCGACGGGAAGTACGTGGCGTTTATTTCCGACCGCTCGGGCCGCGACGAGATCTGGCTCTGCGATCCGGAAGGGAAGAACCTCAAGCAGATCACGACGCTCGACAACGAAAAGGGCGCGCTGGTGTGGACGCCCGATTCGAAACTGCTGCTCTACACCGCGGCCGACAAGAAGCTCTACAGCTATTCAGTGGCCGACGGCAAGACGGCGGTCATCACATCGAGCGATGTCGGCCGGATCGGGTCGGTGGCGATCTCGCCCGACAACAAGTGGGTGGCCATCTCGAAGCAGGATCGGACGATGAGGACGCACGTGTACATCGCGCCCATCGCGGGCGGCGAAGAGCGGCACGTGTCGGACGACACCCTGCTCTTCTCGGAGAACAACGCCGTCTGGACGGCCGACGGCAAGTACATCGTGTTTACCTCGTCGGCCGGCGTCAGCACCGGCGTCGCGTCCACGGGCGGGCGCTTTCCGAACACGATGCAGATGTGGGCGGTCTCGCTGCGCGACCAGGAGAAGAACCCGCTCAATCGCGACATCGACAACGAGGCGCAGGGCCTGGCGGCGGAAGCCGCGGCGAGACCGGCTGGCGGAGGGCGCGGAGCCGGTGCGGCGGCGCAGACGGCGCCGGTCGAGGTGAAGATCGACTGGGACGGCTTCGCGCGTCGCGCACGACGGCTCAACGCGACGGGTGACACGTTCGGGGGTCTGACGCCGACGCCTGATGGCCATTCAGTGGCCTTCACGTCATCGGCCGCGCCGGCGGCCGGTGCCGCGGGCGGCGGCGAAGGCGCATCAGGGCCCGCTATCTACATCCTCAACGTCGAATCGGATCAGGCGACGCGCGTGCCGCAGCCGGCGGCTGAGCCGACGACGGGCGGACGCGGAGGACGGGGCGGTGGCGGCGGCTTCGGCGGCGGTGGCGGCATCGCGTTCACGCGTGATGGCCGCACGATCTACTTCCGCTCCGGGCGCGGTCTCTATGCGGCGCCGGTTCCGGCCGGTGGTGGGGGAGGGGCGACGGCCCCGGCGGCAGCCGCGGCGGGTGGTGGCCGTGGAGGGCGCGGGGCGGCTGGCGCGACCGCGGAGCCGGCGGCAGGCGGCGGCGCCACGGCGCGCCGGGTGAGCTTCAGCGTCACCCTTGAGGTCGGTCACAAGGCGCTGCGCACGCAGGTCTTCAACGAGGGCTGGCGCATCATGAAAAACCGCTTCTACGACGCCAAGATGCACGGCGCCGACTGGAACGCGGCCAAACTGATGTACGAGCCGCTGCTCGAGTACCTCGTCGACGAGGAGGAATTGCACGCGGTGATGATGATGATGATCGGCGAACTGAACGCGTCGCACACCGGCGTGAGCGGCGGCCCGGCCGCCGCGGAACGTTCGCCCGCGCAGACCCGGTATCCGGGGTTCGACCTTGTCGCGGACGCCTCGGGCTACTACCGCGTGGGCCACATCTACAAGACGGGTCCGGCCGATCACGACTACATGAAGGTCAAGAAGGGCGACTTCGTCATCATGGTCGACGACCACGAGCTGAAGACGTCCGAGAGCTACTGGAAGTACTTCACGCTCTCGGTGGGGCGCAAGTTCCACTTCCTGCTCAACAGCAAGCCCGCAAAGGACGGTGCGTGGGAGTTGACAATCGATCCAATCAACAGCGGCGCGTTCGGCAATCTGCAATACGCGAAGTGGGTGGACGACCGCCGCGAGATGGTCAGCAAGCTCAGCAACGGCGAGATTGGGTACCTGCACATCCGGGCGATGGATGCGCCGTCGCTCAGGCAGTTCGAACTCGATCTGGCGGCGAACCGCACCAAGAAGGCGCTGGTCATCGATCAGCGCTTCAACGGCGGCGGCGGCATCGACCAGGAACTGCTCGGCATCCTGGCGGGCCGCAAGTACCAGTACGCCGTCGGCCGCGATTCGGACCTGCAGGTCTGGCGCCCGCAGAACTTTTACGGGCCGATGGTCGTGATGGAGAACGAGCGCTCCGCCTCGGACGCCGAGATGTTCCCGCAGGGCTTCAAGGACCTGGGACTCGGCAAGGTCATCGGCGTGCCATCGATGGGCGCGGTGATCGGGACCGGGTCGTACACACTGCTCGACGGATCGGTGATTCGGACACCTGGCAGCGGTGTGTGGACGGCGCGCGGTGAGAACATGGAGAACTTCGGCGTGCAGCCCGACGTGTACATCGACAACACGCCGACTGATTTTGCTGCCGGCCGCGACATGCAGATCGAAAAAGCCGTGGAGGTCTTGAAGGCGGAACTGGCGGCGGGGAAGAAGTAGCCGCCAGTGTCGAGTCTCGTGCAGGGGAGGGGCGTCGAGAGTGGCGCTCCTCCCCGCGCCGTGTACGGCTACTTCGCCGGGCGGCGCTGTCTACGATGACGCGAATTCTGGGTCGGTTAGGCCTGTGGCGCGGGCGAATTCTGTGCCGCTCAAGGCTTGCTTGAGGGAGCCGCCGATGGCGCGGCCGGGATCAGGAACTCCACGGTCGTGCCCACGCCCAAGTCGCTGGTCACCGCCACGCTCCCGCCGTGCTGGTTGACGACGACGTACGCGGTCGCCAAACCGAGCCCACGGGCACGCGGCTGGGGTTTCGTGGTGAAGAACGGCTCGAACAGGTGGGCCAGCACGTCTCTTGGTATGCCCACGCCTGTGTCGCGAACCACCACCTTGCCGTAGCGCCCAGGCCGAACGGCCCGCGTAATGGCCTCCTGCGGGTCGAGATCGACCCACCCGGTTTCAATCGTCAGCCTGCCGCCGTGTTCCATCGCCTCGCTCGCGTTGGTCGCGAGCGGCACCAGCACTTCACGCAGGTAGTCGGCCGAGATGGCCACCAGCCCCGGGTCGCGGCCGAGCGTCGCGTCGAGCACCGCCGGAGGCTTGACAAGCGCCCGAATTTCCGGCATCAGGTCCTGCACCGTCTGGTTGAGGACAACCGCTGTCGGACGGAACGGCTGGCCCCGGCTCAGAATGAGCAGTCGTTTCGTGAAGCCGGTGGTGCGCCGCACCACGTCGTGTGCGCGCCGGAGGTTCTCGGCATGTACGTCATCGGTGCCGAGATCGTCGAGCGTGAGGTCGATGTAGCCGCCAATCGCGTTGAGGAGGTTGAGGAACTCGTGTGTCACCACGCTCGACAATCGGCCGAGGGCTTCCATCTTCTTGGCCTCGCGCAGACGTTGGTCGAGCGCCGCCCGTGCCCGGGCGGCCGCCACGCGCTGTGGTTCGAGGATCCGGTACGCGACGATACTCATCCCGCCGATCAGGGTCATTGCCGCCAGCGCGACCACGTTCTGGGCCGCCTCAACCGTTGGGGTCAGCATGTCCATCTCGTGCAAGGCGAAGTGCACGAGCGGGAAGCAGGCGCCGAACGCGATCAGCAGGAAGGCCACCTTTGTCGGCTCGCGATCGCGCGTGGATTCGCCTTGTGTGGCCGCGGGCTCGGCCGAACGCCATTCGAGATGTCGCAGCCGGAAGGCCACCAGCAGGCACAGGGGCGGCACGCCCCAGATCACGTCGGTTCCGGAGCCGCCCGGCAGGTGGATCACGCGCATCGCGACGAGCGTGTCGAGCACGTTGGTCACCAGCACAGCGCCGATGGCCGTCGCGATCGACGCGTAGAGCAAGGTCCAGCGGCGCGATCGGCAGTCGACAGCCACGCTCACGAATCGGGCGATGATCAGGACGTCGAGCATGATGAACAGCGGACCAGTCGCCGGCAGCGCGCCAGACCACGTCGGATCGATCGCGATGGGCACCACGACGAAGTACGCGAACCAGCAGAGGCTCACCAGCCCCAGGCCCGACCAGGTGAGCCAGCGAGCCGTCGACCCGTGGCCGGTGACTTGCGGCAGGTGCGGCGTGTACTCGGCGGCCAGCAGAAAGGGAACATAGAAGCACAGGTAGCCGGCAGCCACCATGGCGTCGCGGGCCGGGTTGCCGCCCGTGCGGGGGAACGCGGTGACCAGCATGATGGTCACCAGCCAGAACAGGCTCCCCACGCCGAGCGTCTGCCAGAACCGCCGCTCGTCGCGGTCGTCGATGCGATTGAGGTTGTAGAAGGCGGCGGCGACGGCGGCGGCCACAAACGGGATCTCAAAGCGGGAGACGCCGAAGGCGGTCAGCGCGGCGGGATCGAGCAGCGGCACCGCGTAGATGGCGGTCTCGATAGCGATCATCCACGCGGCCAGCTGCACCATGTGGTCGTGCAGCAGCACGTTCATCGCGGACGGACGGACAGAGGCCAGGGCCTGATCGGATGACATAGATCGGTCTAACGGTACATCGGCGCGAACCCCGTTCAACTTTCGGCTCCGGGAGAAAAACAGCGGCCTCCCGTCGCATGGCTAGCCGTGCAAGAATACGGCGATGGCGCGTTACCTCGCAAGGCGTCTTGTGTTCTCGCTGCTCCTGGTCCTCGTGGTGGCCTCCGCGGCGCTGGTCCTGACCAGGCTGGCTCCCGGCGATATCACGGCGGAACAGGTGGGCACCGGGGTCTCCGGCAGAACGCTGGCCGCCGACCGCTTGCGGCTTGGGCTCGACCGGCCGCTGGCCCAGCAGTACCTCGAATGGGTGGGCCGGGCCGTGCGGCTGGATTTCGGGACGTCGATCATGTACGGGCGCCCGGTGGCAGGGCTGGTGGCCGAGCGGGCCCGCAACACGGCGCTGCTAGCGGTGGTCGCGCTGCTGGTCGCCACCCTGATCGGGCTGCCGCTCGGTGTCATCGCGGGCAGCCGGCGCGGTGTGGTGTCGACGCTGGTCAGATCGGGCTCGGTGCTGGCGCTCTCGCTGCCGTCGCTCGTGAGTTCGCTGCTGCTGGTCTTCGTGGCCGCACGCACGGGCTGGCTGCCAACCGGCGGCATGACCGCGCTGGACCCCGGCGCGGGCGGATGGTTCGCAAGCGTCGTGGATCTGGCGCGCCACCTGGTGCTGCCCGCCGCGGCGCTGGCCCTGCCTCTTTCGGCGACGATCGAACGCCTGCAGGCCCGGGCCGTCGCCGACACGCTCCGGGAACCGTTCGTGGTGGCGGCGCTCGCTCGCGGCGTACCCGCGTCGCGCGTGCTGTGGCGCAGCGCCCTCAAGCCGGCCCTGCGTCCAGTGACGGCCATCTATGGTTTGATCTTCGGCAGCCTGCTCAGCGGATCGTTCGTGGTCGAAATTGTGACGTCGTGGCCGGGTCTGGGCCGCCTGATGTTCGATGCGCTTCGGTCGCGCGACTTGTACCTGGTGGCCGGATGCGCGGCGGCGGGCGGGGCGTTTCTCGCGGTGGGCGGCCTGCTGTCTGATCTCGCCCTGGCCATTGTCGACCCGCGTCTGCGTGGGTCTGCCGGGACCGACTCATGAAGCGCGTCGGCTGGGTCGTGCTCATCGGCATGGCGCTGGTCGCGCTTATCGCGCCGCTCCTGACACCCCACACGCCTGGCGAGCGTTTCGCGGATCGCCTTTACGCGCCGCCGATGCGGCCGCACATCATCGATGCCGATGGGCGCTGGCGCGCGCCCTTCGTCTATCCCGTGCAACTGGTTGATCGGCTCGAGCGGCGCTACGAGGAAGACCGCGCGCATCCCATCCAGCTGCGATGGTTCTCCGGAGGCGTGATCGTGGGCGTCTCCACCGAAGACGGGGCGCCGTGGCTGCCGCTTGGTGGCGACGGATCCGGGCGCGATGTGTTCGCGCGCCTCGTTTACGGCGCGCGGTTGTCGCTCGGCGTCGCGCTCATCGCCACGCTCGGCGCCTTGCTCATCGGCACGCTGGTTGGCGGCGCGGCGGGAGTCGCGGGCGGACTGGTCGACGACGGGCTGATGCGGCTATCGGATTTTGTGCTGGTGCTGCCCGCGATGTATGTGGTGCTGGCGTTGCGGGCGGCGATGCCGCTGGTGCTGGCCACGCCGGCCGTCTTCGCACTCGTGGCCGGCATCATGGCGATTGTGGGTTGGCCGCTCGTCGCTCGCGGCGTTCGCGCCATTGTCGCCGTGGAGCGCGAACGCGACTACGCGCAGGCCGCGCGCTCACTGGGCATGGGACGATGGCGCCTGCTCGTCCGGCACCTGCTGCCCGCCGCGCGCGGATACCTCGCGACACAGGCCACATTGCTGCTGCCCGGCTTCATCCTCGCCGAAGCCACGCTCTCGTATATGGGTTTCGGGTTTCCGGATCCGGAGGCGAGCTGGGGATCGATGCTCCAAGAAGCAGCCACTGTCGCGGCCATTGCGGACGCGCCGTGGACGCTCGCCCCGGCGCTCGCGATCTTCGCCGTGGTGCTGGCCGTCAATCTCATCGTCCAGGCGCCGGAGTTCACCTCGGTGACCGGGCTGGGTGCCGGTACTGGATTCAATCGGCGCCACCGACCGATCGAGTAGAACCGCCGGGGCTCACAGATTCTCACGAATTCTCGCGTCTCGCGCCGGCATTCTATCCGATAATACGCGCTGATCACCCTACGCATTTCCCATCCACTCGGAGGCAAAAGTGGACCCCTCGTCGGACGCGGACACCAGGCTCGGCTCGGTCGCATCGCACCCGTTGCGCGCACACGAGTTCACGCCCGGCACGATCCTCGCTGACCGCTATCGCATCGTCTCGCTGCTGGGGCGCGGCGGAATGGGCGAGGTCTACCGCGCCGACGACCTGCGTCTGGGCCAGAGCGTGGCGTTGAAGTTTTTGCCGGAGCTGCTGGCCGAGGACCCACTGGCGCGCGACCTGCTCGTGGCCGAGGCGCGCCACGCGCGCGATGTCGCGCATCCAAACGTCTGCCGCGTGTACGACATCGGCGAACTGGGCGGTCCTTCGGCGCTCGACGAGTTCAAGTCGCCCGGAGCCGGTCGAGGGGCGGCAGGCCCACGGAGGGGTCGCACGTTCCTGACGATGGAGTACATCGACGGGGAGGACCTGGCGACGCTGCTCCGACGGATTGGGAAGCTGCCGCCGGCGAAGGCGCTCGAGATCGCGCGCCAGTTGTGCGCCGGGTTGGCGGCCGCGCACGATCGCGGCCTGCTGCATCGCGACCTGAAGCCGTCCAACGTGATGATCGACGGCAGGGGACACGCTCGCATCACGGATTTCGGTCTCTCCGTGAAGCGGACCGATGACCGCACGCCCGCGGATTTCGCGGGGACGCCGGCCTACATGTCGCCGGAGCGGCTGCACGGCGCGCCGGCGACCGCGCAATCCGACCTGTATGCGCTGGGGCTGATTCTGTACGAGACGTTCACCGGGCAGCCGGCATTCAAGGCCAGCACGCCTGATGACTGGCGCCAGGTGCACGCGAGTTCAATACCGCGGCGTCCGTCGTTGCTCTCACGCGATGTTGAACCCGCCGTCGAGCGCGTCATCCTGCAATGTCTCGAGAAGGAACCTGAGAGGCGGCCGAGGTCAGCGGCGCAGGCGGGAATGATGCTGCCTGGCGGTGACCCGTTGGCCGCGGCCATCGCGGCCGGTGAAACGCCATCTCCGGAAATGGTGGCGGCGGCTGGCGCCGAAGGCACGCTGTCGCGGCGAACGGCGTGGGGCCTGCTGGCGGCGTGTGTCGCGAGCCTGTCGCTTGCGGCCCTGCTGTGGCAATGGACGGGGCTGGCCAACCTCGTGCCGTTTGAAGGTGGAGGCGACGTATTGCGGGCACGGGCACGAGCCGTCCTCTGGAACCTCGGGTACGAGGATCCGGTCCGTGACGATGCATGGTGGATCGTTCCGGACGACCAGCAGCTTCGGCGTCTCGCGTCCCGCGTGTCCACGGCGCAGCGGTTCGCGGACACGGGCTCCGTGATGCCCACGCCATTGTCATTCCGCTACCGCCAGAGTCCCGCTGACCTGAAGCCGCTCGCCGTCAACGGCATGGTGAGCGGAACCGATCCTGTGCCCGAGGTTCCGCAGGACGCTCTGGTGTACCTGGACAGCCTTGGCCGGCTGACGCTTCTTCGAGTCGTGCCGCCGACGCGCGAACCCGGACCTGGCGACGTGCGGACCCCCGATTGGAAGCCATTGCTGGCGGCCGCTGGTCTGAACGCCTCCGAACTCGTCGCGGTTGCGCCGCTCTGGGTACCGCCAGTCGCCTTCGACGCGCGGCAGGCATGGACGGGAATGGTCAACGGCGAGCCTGTTCGGTTCGAGGCCGCGGCGTACCGGAGCCGCGTCGTGTTTGGCACGTGGCGCGACGATCGCGCCGAGATGCCCGCGCCCTCCGAGAGCGAGGGAGTGACCAGGAGGCTGGTGGCGACCGCGGTGGCAGCGCTGTGGATGGTCAGTCTCGCGGCCGTCGCGCTGCTGGCGCGGCGCAACGTGCGCATGGGGCGCGGCGACCGGCGCGGCGCTCTGCGCGTGGCGGCGTGCATGCTGGTGCTCTCCGTCTCTGTCGACATGCTCTTCGAGCACTGGGTGCCCGATCTCTCGTGGGTGTGGTCCATGCTCCGTACGGATTGGGGATTGGCTCTCTTCCGCGCGGCGACGGTATGGCTCTTCTACATGGGCCTGGAGCCGTTCGTGCGCCGGACGTGGCCGCAGTTGCTGATCGGCTGGACTCGCCTGGTCGATGCGCGCTGGCGCGACCCGCTGGTGGGACAGGGGATTCTGGCCGGCGCTGTGTACGGCGCGCTGATCGCTGCGGTCGGCACCTTGCCCGAGACCTGCGGTCGGCTGCTCAACCTTACGGGCACCCAGCCGCACTACTCGCTGGGGTCACTCGGGTCAACCGTGCGTTACGTTGCGAATCTGGGAAGTGCCCCCGTGAACGGCGTCACCTTTGGCCTGGGTCTGGTGGCCATCATGGTCACGATGCGCTTCGTGCTGCGATCGGATCGCGCGGTATTTGCCGCGGCGGCTCTCGTCGCGACGACGTTCTCGATTGCGGCCGTGGAGCCCCGATGGCTCGACCTCGTCCAGGCCGCCATCATCGGTGTGAGCATGGTCGTCTTCGTGCGCGGGTACGGCCTGCTCGCGCTGATAACCGGGATCGCCGTCAATTACGTGATCCGCATGACGCCCTGGACGTTGGACGCCTCGAAGTGGTTTGCCGTGCGCCCGGGTTTGACGGTCCTTGTGGTCATGGCGCTTGCCGTCTGGGGATTCGTCAACGTGCTCGGCCGGCAATCGGCGTTTCCGCGTGGTGTGCTCGACGAGTAAGAGATACGGTATTCTTGCTCCTTACCCTTTGCTCCTTGCTTCATCTGGTTGAGTGCTTACCATGGACTACTCCGGCATCTATCCACCCGCTGCCACGCCCTTTAAGGATGACGCGATCGACACCGCCGGTCTGGCGCACAACACGAAGCGCTGGATGAAGACGGGCCTGCGTGGGTTGCTTGCGCTCGGGTCGAACGGCGAGGCGGCGTTTCTCGACGAGGACGAAGCCGAGCGCGTCGTGGTGACGATGCGCGAGCACACGCCGCGCGATCGGATGCTGCTCGTGGGCACAGGTCGCCAGTCCACGCGGGCGACCATCGCGGCCACCAGGCGCGCGGCGAAGGCCGGAGCCGACGCGGTCCTGGTGCTGACGCCGTTCTACTTCAAGAGCCAGATGACGCAGGAGGCGCTGGTGGAGCACTACCGCGCCGTGGCGGACGCGTCGCCGGTGCCGGTCCTGCTTTACAACTTCACCGCCGTCACGGGGATCAACCTGGCGCCGGATACGGTGGCCACCCTCTCGCAGCATCCCAACATCGTCGGCCAGAAGGACTCGAACGGGGACGTGGGCCAGGTCGCCGCCATCGTCGCCCGTGTGCCGTCCGACTTTCCGGTGCTGGTCGGGTCGGCGGGCACGCTCTACCCGGCGATGATGGTGGGCGCCGCCGGTGCGATCGTTGCGGTGGCCAACGTGGTGCCGGACGTCTGCGTGAAGCTGTACGATTTGGTGCACGCCGGGCGCCACGACGAGGCGCGCGTGCTGCAGCGGCGGTTGACGCCCCTCGCCGTCGCGGTCACGGGCACCTACGGCATCGCGGGATTGAAGGCGACGATGGAGATGGCCGGGTACGTGGGGGGGACGCCGCGCATGCCGCTGCGGCCGGTCAAGCCCGAAGCCCGCGAGACGTTAAAGCGGCTGTATGACGAATTGGTGGCGACATGATTTCCCTTCCCGAGTCTGAGAGGATTCTTCTTGGCCCCGGCCCCAGCATGGTGTCGCCCCGGGTGATGCGCACGATGGCCGCCCCCGTCCTGAGCCATCTCGATCCTGATCTGATGGCCATGATGGACCAGATGCGCGGGCAACTCGCGCAGGTCTTCCGTGCGCCGGCCGGGTCGTTTGCGTTCGCGGTTTCCGGTACGGGCACGTCGGCGATGGAAACGGCCGTGGCCAACCTGGTCGGCGACAAGACGCGCGTCCTGTCTCTGGTGGGAGGCTACTTTGCCGATCGTATCGCCGGCATGTGCCAGCGTTACGGCGGGCAGGTGACCAGGCTCGATTACGAGTGGGGCCGCGCGGTCGACCCCGAAGCCGTGCGCCGCGCCCTCAAGGAGAAGGGCGCGGACATGATCACCGTGGTGCACGCTGAAACCTCGACGGGCGTGCTCAACCCGGTCGAGCAGGTCGCGGCCATCGCCCGCGAACACGGCGCGCTGGTGATCGTCGACGCGGTCACCTCGCTTGGTGGCCATCCGCTGGATGTGGAGAAGTGGGGCATTGGCGCCTGCTACAGCTGTGCGCAGAAGTGCATCGGCGCGCCGTCTGGCCTCGCGCCCATCGTGTTCTCGCCCGCCGCGCTGGAGCGCCGGGTCAAGGCGCGCAGTTTCTATTTCGATCTCGCGCTGCTCGAGGATTATTGGCTGCGTCGCAAGTACCATCACACGATCTGCGCGTCGCTCGTCTACGCGCTGCGCGAAGCGTTGTTGATGGTCGAGGAAGAAGGGCTTGAGGCGCGATGGACCCGGCACCGCGAGCATCACATCGCCCTGGCTGCCGGCCTGAGCGGGCTGGGCCTCTCGCTGTTGCCGCCCGAGCCCGAACGGCTGTGGACGCTGAATGCGGTTCGCGTGCCCGACGGCGTAGACGAGACGGCGGTGCGCAAGCAGATGCTGCAGCAGTTCAACATCGAGATTGGCGCGGGCCTCGGGCCGCTTGCCGGTAAAATCTGGCGCGTTGGCCTGATGGGCGCCAGCTCGACCCCCAATATCATCCTGTTGTTGCTGGGTGCGTTGGAATCCGTGCTACGCGCACAGAAACACAGGTGACGAAGGTTGAGGCGCGGATGATCCGGAAACTGTTCACCGGGATCGTGGTGCTGGCGGTCGTCGGATTCGGTTGCGCGGTCTACGCGTACCTCACGCTGCCAGACGTCCGCTCGTTGCGCACGGCCAACCCGCCGACCACGACCTTTATCGAGTTGCGAATGCGCGAGGCCGAGAGCGCCGGCAAGAAGCCGCGGCGCGTGCAGACGTGGGTGTCGTACGAACGCATCTCGTCGCACCTGAAGCGGGCCGTGCTGGTGACCGAAGACGCCGCCTTCTTCCAGCACGAGGGTGTTGATTTCGACGAACTCGAGAAGTCGGTCGAATTGAACTGGAAAAAGGGCCAGTTCCTGCGCGGCGGCAGCACCATCACGCAGCAGCTGGCCAAGAATCTCTACCTGTCGCCGTCGAAAAACCCCGTGCGCAAGTTCCGCGAGTTCTTGATCGCGCGCCGGCTCGAAGCCGAGCTGTCCAAACGGCGCATCTTCGAGATCTACCTGAACGTGATCGAGTGGGGCGATGGGCTCTATGGCGCCGAGGCGGCAGCCCGCCAGTACTACAAGGTTCCGGCGGCTGCGCTCGGGCCCGAGCAGGCGGCGATGCTGGCGTCGATGATCTTCAATCCGCGCAAGTACAATCCCGCGCTGCCGACCCGGTTTCTGCAGAAGCGCCAGCAGCTCATCCTGGCGCGCATGGGCGCCATCGCGCCCCCGCCCGCCGACCAGCCCGG
This sequence comes from Acidobacteriota bacterium, assembly GCA_026393675.1. Lineage (NCBI taxonomy): Bacteria > Pseudomonadati > Acidobacteriota > Acidobacteriota bacterium. Next base: position 28,335 of record JAPKZQ010000029.1, read on the forward strand.
CCCGCCACCGGTTCCCAAAACCTGAGACGGTAGGCTAAAGCCCGACCGACAGGAAGCCGACACTCATTCCGGAGCCTGGTGCGAAGTGACCGGGCATCTCCGGAATCTCCCAGTTCGCATGTTCAATTACACCGATCATGTCCGCCGCCTGATGGAGGACATTGTCTCCCGCGTGCCGGCACTTTCGGCCATCGACGTACGCGACGTGCTGGTCTTCGCCCGGTTGGGCCGCACCAGCACGCACGGCGCCTACGCCACCTGTCACAGCCTCATGCTGCCCGACAGCGAGCCGGCGTACTACTTCTGGCGCGACCGGCGCACCGGGCGCTTGACGCGGCGGTCGGAGTGGTTCGTCACGCGGTCGCCGTACGTCCGCGTGGACGGCCGGCGCGTCACCCATTTGATCTCGCTCTCGCTGCCACGCTTCTGCGACCAGACGCTGAAAGGGTCGGCCAAGCAGGACACCTATCCGCAAGGGCTCGACTGGCACGCGAAGCTCGACACGATCGTCCACGAGCTCTACCACGTGGATCCGCATGGTGGCGGCATTCGCGCGTCGACGCGATCCGACGGGCGGCCGTCGGCGCAGACGCACACGGCCCAGTTTTTCCGGGACGTGTCACGCATGGTGCGAGAGTACCTGGATAGCCGGCCCGATCCGGCCATCTCGGAATTCCTTGCGCTGAGCTTCGACGAGTTCACGAGGCTCCATGGAGCCGTCGTCGCCACGACGTTCCGGGCGTTTCCGTCGTTTCCCCAGCGTTTTCGAGAGCGGATGATCGAGCAGCCTCGCATGCCGCGCGTCGCGCACGTCGTGATGCTCGACGGCCGCCAGCATCAGCGTCTCTACACCGACGTCCATCTTGAAACCCGCCAGTTCCTGGCGCGATCCACCCGGCGAACCGCGACCAGCCAGCACGCGGGGACGATCAAAGGCGTCCATCCTCGCCAGCCCTCGAGCCTCGCCGCTCATCGCCAGCCCAGATAACGGTAGGCCGGTTTCGGATCCTGTCGCCGGTTTCCGACCGCCGCTTCCTGTTCCGCGCACCCCAGACTGTGGTAGTAGTAGGCGTACCGGGGCCATGCCACGTGTATCTTCTGGCGGAGGATCCCATGCGTAAGTTGATGCTGGTTGCGATCGTCGTTGTTGCGGCCGCTGGCTTTGCGGGGTCGCCCGCGTTTGCCGGAGACGCGTTTGCGCGATCGACATGGCAGCCGTGCGCCAGTCGGCCGGCGCGCGTGAATCCCTGGAGAGTAAACTGGTCCCCCGCGCCCGGAGGGACCCCGGCAACGTCGACAGCGCCAGCCTCGACCCCCGTGAAGTTCGGTATCCCCGAGACCGCTGATCAAGGAACGCAGGGGCGGCGAAGGCCGGTCGCCTTCGAGTACAGCGAGGGCTACAAAGTCAGGGCCAGGATCCACAAGGTTGCGAGCATCGCGACGCTGCCGCTCGTTGTCGCGGAGTACCTCGTGGGTTCGGACCTGTACACCCATCCCGACAGCGTCACCGGCGCCAAGCGCAGCACGCACACGACGCTGGCAGCGTCAACGGGCGTGTTGTTTGGCATCAACACCATTACTGGCGTCTGGAATCTCGTCGAAGCGAGGAAGGACCCCAACCACCGCACGCAGCGGACCATCCACGGCATCCTGATGTTCGTGGCCGACGCGGGGTTCGCGGCTACCGGCGCGACGGCGCCGGGGTCGGAACGGGGGCGCGTCGATGGCGGATCGCGAACGACACACCGGACGCTCGCGCTCACGTCGATGGGAATCGCGACAGTCAGCTACCTGATGATGCTGTTTGGCCGAAACTGAACAACCCAGCCCAGCCCAAGCCCGGCGCGGCAGGGACCACGTCGCTTGTCAGGGCATCGGGTCGGACCAGACGAGACGCCGAGCGCCTGCATAGTGCTGGGACCAGTACGGCGACGTCAACGGCTCGACGCGGACCACGCCCCTCGAATTCGGCGCGTGCACGAAGGCATCATGGCTGGTGGCAATCCCCACGTGCGTGAAGCCGGGGCCCGTGGTGCTGAAGAACACCAGATCTCCCGGCCGGATATCCTCACGATCGACGTGCCGGCCGACGCCCGCCTGGATGGCCACATTTCGCGGCAGTTCCACGCCGTGCAGGCGATACACGTACCAGACAAACCCGCTGCAATCGAACCCGGACGGCGTCGTGCCGCCCAGCACGTACGGCGTGCCAAGATACCCAAGCGCGGAGCGCACAATGGTCGAGTCTGATGGCGGCGCGGCCGACGACGAACGAGGAGGCAGGACGCGCAGCCGCGGCCCGTGGCTGGACGCGCACCCGGTCAACAGGGACGCAAACAACCCGAGCAGGAGCAGCGACGCGCTGGCGCGTGCAACAGACATCTCTGAAGCTCTATCGGTCGAAAGGGGTCTCGAGTTCAGGCATCCTCGCGTGACGCGGGCCGGCCGGCTTTCCGTTCCCGCGTCTAAAGAAGAGTGAGATAGTAGTAGGAGTGCCTGCCAGCAACATCGATGGTCGTGTCGGGTATCAGATCCCTGATGATACCCTTTGGCGGAGGTCAGTGACGTGATGATTGACGCACCACAGTCGCTCGTCGAGGCGTTCCAGGGCTGGGCGCATCTCTACAGCAAGACCAAGGCGGTCTCGATGGCCGTGACCTATGTCCACTTTGCCGGATTGCTGCTCGGTGGCGGCGCGGCCGTGGCGGCCGATCGCCAGACGTTACGCGCGGCAAAGGAAGCCGATCCGGTGCGCGCCGACCATCTCAAGTTTCTCGGCACGGTCCATACCATCGCCATCGCGGGACTCGCCATGCTGGCGGGATCCGGCCTCCTGATGCTGCTGGCCGACCTCGAGACCTTCTGGGCGTCCAAGGCGTTCTGGTCGAAGATGACGCTGGTCGTGCTGCTGCTCGTGAACGGACTGATGATGCGCCGCGCCGAACAACTGGCCGGCACCACACCGGATCGCGCATGGACGCAATTGAAATGGACGTCGATCGCCAGCCTGGTGCTGTGGTTCGCCATCGTGCTCGCCGGCACAATTCTGGTTGCCACCGCGTAAGAAGGGAACACGAACGGCCATGAAGGACGAATCCGCCTCCCACGGGTGCGACCCGTGCGGATGTCTGAATCCACGCCGGGATTTCATCCGCCAGGTTGCCGTGCTGGCGGCGGGCCTCGTCGCGGGGAGCTGTGGCTTCGCTGCGGCCGCCGAACTCCCGATTGCCTTCGGCGGTTCCCTCGGACGGGCGGGCGACGAGATTAGCTATCCGATCCCCGCCAATGACGGCGTGACCATCGACCGTGACAACGCGGTCATCATCGTGCGGTCTCAGGGGAAGGTGATGGCCTTCAACCTGTCATGCCCGCACCAGAACGCGGCCGTGCGCTGGCGCCAGGCCGACCTGCGGTTCGAGTGCAGCAAGCACGACTCGGTCTACACGCCCGACGGCACGTACGTCGGCGGTCGCGCCACGCGCAACATGGATCGCTTCGCTATCAAGCGGAGCGGCAGCTCGATCATCGTCAATGTGGCGCAGATGATTCAGTCGGACGAGCAGAAGGCCGCGTGGGACGCGGCCACCGTCGCGGTCTAGAACCGCCCCGACGCGACTTCACCGATATCGTCCGGCCACCCGGTCAGGCGGTCGCCTCCAGTTCGGCGACTGACCGCTGGGCCGGCGTGCCGTCTGGCAGTTGCGCGATCCGGGGCTGCCGGCTTTGATAGGCATGAAGCCGCGCGGGCGTGCCGAGATCGCTCCATCCGCACGGGGGGATACGGACGACGGCCAGGCTCGCGGTCAACTTTGTCAGGACATCGCGCGACATGTCCGCACTCGGCAGGTTGCGGTAGAAGTCGGTCAGGCTTGGGGCCGCCGCGCCCGCTGCTTCCCTGGCCACAAACGCCTGCACGAGTTCCGGCACCGTCTGTTGGCATGCCCGCAGTAACGCGCTCGCCTGCGCGACAAACATGAAGCTGTTGACGAGCGCGCCACGCCGCATCAAGGCGAGCGCCCCGTCGAGGTTCGGCTTCTCCACGAAGTGCGCCACACCAGCCTGTGCGCCACCTCCCGCCGGCAGGATCCAACCGTAGTCGGCGTCGCACTTTTCCGGTGTCATGCCCAGCAGCAGGATGCGGCGGTGGCGTGAGTCCCGCGTCCTCAGCACGTCGAGCAGCGCGTCGCGCAGGACGTCTTCGTCGGCGACGTAGTGGTCCGAAGGCAGCATCAGCAGTCGCGCCTTCGGGTCACGGCGAAACAGGACATGAACGGCCGCCAGCAGTACACCGGCCGCCGTGCCGCGATTCCGGGGCTGAACAAGGATGTTGCCGGCAGGGATGTCCGCCAGTTCCCGTTCCCAGTAGCGCCGGTGCTGCTCGGCGACCACGAACAGGATGCGGTCGCGCGCCACCACCCCAAGCGCCCGGGCGAATGCCCAGCGAATCATCGATTCGCGCCCGCCAAAGGCACAGTACTGTTTGGGAATGGGCTGGCCGTCGTCGCCAGCCGTCAGGGAAGCCACGCGCTGTCCGTCGCCACCCGCCAGCACGACCGCCCACAAATGCGTGCTCATATCCGGCTCCCAGCCCGAGTGTACGCCATCCGGTTGTCGTGCTCAAGTCCCGGGGGCTGTGCGTGAAACCGGGGCGACGCCATTCTGATACGACAAGGCGTCCCCCTGCGAGTGACTATGCAAGTCACTCGCCGATCGCTCGGGGTAGAAAACCCGCGAAACTCGCGCCGTCCTTCCGAAAAGCGCTGTCGGTATCGCGACATGATCCGTGTGGCCGACACCGGGCGTGACGTGAAGTCCGACACACGGCGGCCATCGCCGCCGCATGCACGCGCTGCCAGCTGCGGCCATGTCGGCGGGGACCGCGAAGGCGTGCGTGCGCGCCTCGGGCGCCTTGACACTCCGCTGGCCGTTCTGCACAATGCCCACATGGAGCAGACGCTCCTCCTCAACGCCTCGTACGAGCCATTGAAGGTGGTTCATTGGCGGAAGGCCGTGACCCTGTGGTGCCAGGGCAAGGTAGAGGTGATCTCTGTCTACGACCGCGAGATTCGCAGCGTCTCGATTACGTTCCGGCTTCCGTCGGTCATCCGGCTGCTGCGTTACGTCAGGATTAGACAGCGATTCGACTACGTGCCGTTCTCCCGGGCGAATATTTACGCCCGCGACGGGCACACGTGCCAGTACTGCGGCCACCCGATGCCCACCAGCGAGCTGACGTTCGACCACGTTGTGCCGGTGGCTCACGGCGGCCGAAAGGCATGGGAGAACATTGTCACCTGCTGCGTGTCGTGCAACCGGCGAAAGGGCGGGCGCACGCCGGCCGGTGCCGGGATGCGCCTGGTCCGGCTGCCCAAACGGCCCGAATCGGTGCCGGCGCTGCGGATCACCATCGGGCTCAGGCATGCGCCAGAGAGCTGGCGCGATTACGTGTATTGGAACGTCGAACTTGAGGACGATTAGTGCCCCGAATCCGAAACACGTTGGCAATAGTCCGGAGCGTGGCGCCCGGGGCCCCCAACGCGGCAGCCGCGCCGGGGACCCCGCCTGGATGGCCTGGCCCATGAACGGTCTTACCCTCCGTGTCTGAAACCCCCGACTGCCGCGTGACGTCGGTTGAGCCTGCCTGGGCAGTGCCCGGTGCGCGGGTGACGGTACACGGGAAGGCCTTTCCTGTGTCCGGGGAGCGTCTGCCTGTTGTCCACGTGGCCGGACTCGACGCGCATGTGGTCGTCGCGGGGACAAGTCGGCTTGGCGTGATCGTCCCGGAGGGCGCACCAGGCGGCCGGGCCGTCGTGACCGTTGACGGGGCGGCAGGTAACGCCGAACTCGAAATCGGCGCGGTCGTCGCGAAAGAGGTTCACCAGGTTGACAATCCCGCGATTGCGCCTGCCGGCACGTTGTATGTGACCTGCAGCGGGCGGCGCGGTCAGCAGGTCCCGGTCTCGGTCATCCGCGTGGGCGCCGATGGCATTCAGGAGCCATATCTCAATGGCATCGTCAACGCCACGTCCATGGCGTTTGACGCCCACGGGGCCCTGCACGTGTCCAGCCGCTTCGATGGCACGGTCTACCGCGTGAAGCCCGATCACACCCTCGAGGTCGTGGCCGGGGAACTCGGCGCCGCCTGCGGGATTGCCTTCGGGTCGGACGGGACGTTGTTTGTCGGCGACCGCGGCGGGACGATCTTCCGGATCGGGCAGGCGGGCCGGGTGGTGCCGTTTGTGACGCTGCCGCCAAGCGTGGTGGCGTACCACCTGGCCATTGGGCCCGACGATGACCTGTTCGTGGCGGCGCCGACGTTTGACACCTGTGACCGGGTCTACCGGGTCAGCCCGCTGGGCGAGGTACGGGTCGTGTCCACCGAGTTCGGGCGTCCCCAGGGATTGGCCTGTGATGCGGACGGCAATCTGTACGTATCGGAAGCGGTGGCTGGTGGGGCGGGCCTCTACCGGGTTCGCGAAGGCCAGCCGCGCGAACTCGTGATGGCGGCGTCGGTGCTGGTCGGGTTGGCCTTTGACCCGCGCGGTGGATTGGTGGTCGCCTCCAACGACACGGTGTACAGGTTGGATGTGCCAATGCGGCCATGGGTGGCCAGGGCGTGAGGATCGGGCCCGACGGCGTTGTCGTCATTTCTTGCGCCGTGCTTCTTGCTTCTGTTCGGGCGCGATGAATCGCGGCTCTACGACGAATGCCTTCTTGGTGTCCCGTAGGGGCGCAATTCTTTGCGCCCGAACGGCGGACTTGTGGTGGTGTCGGGGCAACCCCCCGTGGTTGCCCCACGTGATTCGGGCGGGCACAGGGGCCCGCCCCTACGGGTTCCTGCCGTCTCCTGACAATTGTGTTGCCGGGTCTGACCGCCTCCGCCAAGGCTACGGCGGTCCGCCGAAGCTTCTTGCGAAGGCGGAAGACCCGGCCTACACTTTGTCCTCCGTCTAGCGTCTACCGACTGCTGATTCAGGAACGTGACCTGCGGGATACTGATAGCCGATTGGAGGTCGTTCTGCAACTCTTCCAGCGTAAGCCAATAAGCGAACTCTTGATCGACAGTGATCGGCCGGATGCTTTGAAACGCGTCCTCGGTGCGGGCGACCTCATCATGTTGGCGATCGGCGCCGTGATCGGTGCGGGCATTTTTGGCGCGATCGGGACGGCTGCGGCCGGCCAGGTGGACGCTGCTGGCCATGTTGTTCGCAGCGGCGCCGGCCCAGCACTGGTGTTGTCATTCCTGCTGCTCGGCGGGGCCTGTGCACTCGCCGCATTGTGCTACTCGGAATTAGCGGCGATGATCCCGCAGGCTGGGAGTGCGTACGCCTACTCGTACGCCACGCTGGGGGAGCTTGTTGCCTGGATCATTGGCTGGGACCTCATCCTCGAATATGCCGTCGGCAATGTCGCCGTCGCGATCTCGTGGGGCGACTACTTCACGACGTTGCTGCGGGGAATCGGGGTGACGCTGCCGGTGTGGTTGACCACTGGCTACCGCACCGCCCTCTTGAGTTCGGACCCACAGACGCACGCGCTGCTGCAGTCGGCGCCCAGCTTTGCTGGCATTCCCATTCTGATCAATGTGCCGGCCTTCGGTATCGTCATGGCCATCACGTGGTTGTTGGTCCGGGGTGCCCGCGAGAGCACGACTGCCAACAACATCATGGTCGTCATCAAGCTCGCTGTTCTGACGCTATTCGTCGTTGTCGGGGCTACCCACATCAATACGGCGAACTATCATCCGTTTGCGCCCAACGGCTTCACCGGCATTCACCAGGGCGCGGCCATCGTCTTTTTTGCTTATATCGGCTTCGACGCGATCTCCACCGCAGCAGAAGAGACGCGGAACCCACAACGCAACCTTCCGATCGGTATTCTCGGGGGATTGGCTATCTGTACGGTGATCTATGTCGTTGTCGGAGCGGTGCTGACCGGAATCGTCCCCTATCAGAAACTGGCCGTTGCCGACCCCCTGGCCAGGGCTCTCGAAATTGCAGGCTTCAGCACGGTTGGCTGGCTCGTGGCCCTTGGCGCAGCCGTGTCGATGGCGGCCGTTCTGCTGGTATTTCAGTACGGCCAGCCGCGTATCTTCTTCGCGATGGCGCGTGACGGACTCCTTCCCAAATGGGCCGCGAAAGTCCACCCGGTGCACCGCACGCCGGTTGTCACGACGATTGTCACGGGGGTGGTCGTGGCGTTGGCTTCTGCGGTGGGGGATGCGGCGGAAACGTACGACCTCACCAACATCGGAACACTGTTTGCGTTTATGCTCGTGTGCGCGGGTGTGCTGGTGTTGCGCTATACGGAGCCGGAGCGGCATCGTCCTTTCCGCGTTCCGTTCGTCTGGCCCGTCACGCTTCTTGGAGCGGCGGCCTGCCTGTTTATCATGCAGGGCCTGCCGCCACAGGCTTGGCGCCGATTTGGCTGGTGGCTGGCAATCGGATTAGTGATCTACTTCGCGTACGGCGTGCGTCACAGCCGGCTTCGCGCGTCGAACCGGGCGTCGTGACGCCAGAGCGGGCGCCCCGCAGCTCCAGCGCCCGCAACAGGATGCGGGCGTCTGCAACCCCATGTCACGTGACCACGTAACTGAAGATGATGTGCCCACATCAGCAGGAGCGCGATAGATGCTGGACGCGATGATGAACGCCCCGATCGTCGTCGGCATGGTCGTGCTCGTCGTTCTGCTGGCTGTGGCCGTCGTCTTCGTCCGCCGATAAGGACCTGGCCCTCAGCGCCGAAGACGGGCGGCCATGAGCTGGCGAAAGGAAATCGTCATGCTCGGAGGGTTGGTCGGCATCGTGGTCGTCGCGACGGTGGTGGTCCTGGCGCTGCTGTCGCTGGTCTCGTTCTACTCGATCGGGCCCACCGACGTCGGGCTCGTACGGAAACGCTTCGGCCGCAAGCTGCCGGGCGACAACCCCGTCGCCTTCCTCGGCGAGGCCGGCTACCAGGCGCAGTTGCTGATGCCAGGGCTGCGCTTCAAGTTCATCCTCATCTACGCCGTCACTAAGTCCCCGTGGGTGCAGGTGCCGGCCGGACAGATCGGGGTCGTCATCGCCCAGGTCGGCCAGCCGACGCCAATTGGCGCGAAGTCGGCGGTTTACAAAAAGGACTTCGGCAACTTCACCGACATGCATGCCTTCGTGAATGGAGGCGGACAGAAGGGCGTGCAGCGGCCGGTGCTCTCGCCTGGCACGCTCGCGCCGATTCATCCGGTCGGCTTCCTCGTGATAACCAAACCGCACGTGTTCGGCGTGCCGGCGGCCGAAGAACTGAGAGGCAAGACCACGATGCTGAGCGTCGCGTCGTTCGGCCTGACCGGCGAGCAACTCGACGTGACGCGCATCGAGCCGAAGGCGACGGAGAGCGGGAAGGTGCTTGACATGGTCGGCATCATCACGAGCCTCGAGGGCGACTCGCTGCCGGCCGGCGACATCGCGAGCCGCCTCGGCGGGTTCGACGACATCAAGGCCGTGGAGGACAGGGCGCGCGGCGCCGGCGCCGACATCAGCAACGCGGTGCTCATCGAGACCATCCTCGGATCGAAGAACGGCGAGCACCACTCGTATCAGGATTTCCAGACGTTTCTCGATCGCGGCGGCAAGATCGGTCTGCAGCACGACCCGCTGCTCTACGGCGCGTACAACCTCAACCCGTTTCTGGTGCGCGTCGAGAAGGTGCCCATGCTCGTCGTCGAGCAGGGCCAGGTGGCGGTCATTAAGTCGTACGTGGGATTGCCGACCGAAGACACGTCCGGTTCGGAATTCAAGTTCGGCAGCCTCGTGCGCCCCGGCCATCGCGGGATCTGGGAAGAGCCGCTGCGCACGGGCAAGTACCCGATCAATCCGCGCATCTACCAGGCGGAGGTCGTGCCGACCTCGATTCTCAACCTGAACTGGTCGAAGGCCACCTCGCAGGCGCACAACCTCGACAAGGGACTCGACCCCATCACGGCGAAGAGCCGCGAAGGGTTCGTGTTCAACATCGACCTGCAGGTGCTCATCCACGTGCCCGACACCAAGGCCCCGCGTGTCATCTCGATGGTCGGGTCGATGATGAACCTGGTCAACGAGGTGCTGCAGGCGGCCGTCGGCAACCTGTTCCGCGACAAGCTCGGCGGGATGAAGGCGACGTCGTTTATCGAGACGCGCCAGACCGTCCAGCAGGAGGCCTTTGAGCACATCTCGCGGCAACTGGACGCCTACGAGGTCGAGACCAGGGGCGTCTACATCCAGGACGTCATCTATCCGCCAGAACTGGTGAAGGTGCTGACCGAGCGCGAGATCGCCAATCAGGAGATCGAGACGTTCAAGAAACAGAAGGAGGCGCAGGACCAGCGCGTGGCGACCGAGGCCGCGACCGGCAAGGCCGACATGCAGAAGGACCTGGCACGCTCCGAGGTCGGCATCACCATCGCCGACAACAACGCGAACGCGAAGGTGGCCGAGGGCCGCGGGCAGGCGTCGTTCACGAAGCAGACGGGTGAGGCGCAGGCCGACGTCATTCGCGCCCAGGGCGTGGCGAAGGCGCAGGGCTTCAAGGCGCAGACCGAGGCCATCGGTCAGACCGGCACGCTGGCGGTGAACGTGGCGACGGTGCTGGCGGACAAGAAGATGCAGATCGTGCCGCAGATTCTCGTGATGGGCGGCGGCGGCGGATCGATCGAGGCGCTCGCGGCGACTCTGACGAAGATGTTCGCGACTCAGGCCGGCGTGGGCCCGCCGTTGTCGGAACAAGAGGAGGGGGCGTCGGCCCCGTAAGCGGCCGAACGCTCGGGTCGCATCCGCGCATGCCACAGCCGTGGCGCGACATTCACGGTGACGCTCGCCGACTCCCTGGGTCGGCGAGCGTCACCTTTTTGCGTATTGGTGTCTAATCTTTCAGGCGACCACCTCTGGCCAGAGTCGGCTGCCTTGTGGAGTGCATCACACAACACAAGGAGGGCGTATGCCGCGCGAACTGTTCGGAGATGTCGTTCACTCTTCGATGACCATCGGCAACCGGAAGTGGTACACGCTGCCGCTCTCGGTCATCGTCCACGCGCTGCTCATTACGGTTGTGATTATCGTGCCGGTGCTGGTCGCCGACGTGCTGCCGGCGATGCCGGTGATGCTGGCGTTTGGGTCCGCGCCACGCCCGCCGGGTCCTCCGCCCGCGCCACCACCGGTGCAGCGTGCGGCAGCCCGGGCCGCGCCTGCCGCCAATCCGGATGCCGCGCCAGTGAACGCGCCTTCGGGCATCAAGCCGGATGACGGCATCGTGCGCGATCCGGAACCGGCCGATCCCTCCGGCGTCGAAGGAGGCGTGCCTGGAAGCGTGCCGGGCAGCATCGTGGCTGGCCTGAATGAGCCGCCGCCTCCACCGATGCCCGTTGCGCCGATTCGCGTGTTCAGCGGCATCAGGCCGCCAACTCGGATCAAGGACGTGCGGCCGGTCTACCCGGACCTGGCTCAGAAAGCCAGGGTTTCTGGCACCGTGATCATCGAAGCGGTGATCGGACCGGACGGCAAGGTGACCGACGCCCGCGTCCTGCGATCGATCCCGCTGCTTGATCGTGCCGCGCTGGATGCGGTCTCCCAGTGGCTCTACACGCCGACGCTGCTCAGCGGCATGCCGGTGTCGGTCGTGATGACCGTGACGGTGACGTTCACGCTGCAGTAGCAGGTGGCGGGCGCTGTCACACGTCTTATACTTCGTGCAGGAGGCTCTTGCGCATGTCGGTGTTTGACCATGAACAGGAATCCGGGCGGGGCGGGATGGGCAAGGTGCTGGCGATTGGGGCAGCCGTCATCGTGCTGCTCGCGGCTGGCTTCTTCGGGGTGTCGTACTTCATGAAACCGGCGCCCCCGCCGAAAGAGGCGCCGCCTCCGGTCAAGACCGAAGCGCCGCGCCCGGCGCCCAGGGCGGTCGAGCCCGACGTGAAGTCCGAGGAGCCAAAGGCCGCGACGCGCCCGAAGCCGAAGAAGGAGAAGCCCGTCGACGCGGCGCCCGCGCCGCCGGCCCCGACCGGTCCCACACTGGTTATCGAGAGTGACGTACCCGGCGCCTCCGTGTTTGTCGATCGCAAGTATCTCGGCACCACGCCGCTGCGCTCGACCGAGGTGACGGCCGGCACACACCAACTCAATGCGTCGGCTTCAGGGGAGGACGGCCTGGTTCAGAACGTCGAGGTGGGCGGAACCGGCGAGACGAACATCACGTTGAAGTTTCGCGAGGTGCGCCTGAACGCCCAACTGTCCACCGTGCACAAGCACGGCATCGGGTCGTGCAGCGGGACGCTGACGGCCACGCCGGGCGGCATGAGGTACGAGACCGACAACAAGAAGGACGCGTTCGCGTTCGCGCTGAAAGATCTCGAGGTATTCGAGATCGACTACCAGAAGAAGGAACTCAAGGTGAAGCAGCGCGGCGGCCGGACCTGGAACTTCACCGACAAGTCGGACAACGCCGACAAGCTGTTCGTGTTCCACCGCGACGTGTCGAAGGCCCGCGAGAGACTCGCCGCGCAGGCGAAGTAGGGACCGGCTGGCGGCGCCGGAAGGGGCGCTTTCCGCCCCAGGGCTGGACCCCGGCTTCCGCCGGGGTGACGAACTGTCATTGGGAACAGGTCAGGCCGTGGTGGCCCAGAAGTCGGCCAGCAGGTTCGCCGCGACGCGACGGCGGTAGGCGGAAGTCGAGCGGTTATCGTCAATCGGCGCGATCTCGGTCTGCAGGATACGCTGGGCCTCTGGCATCGAGGCGCCCGAGGCGAGCGCCGCCTCGGTTTGCGGGACGCGGATGACGGTGGGCGCGACGCTGCCGAAACTGATGCGAGGATGGACGGCGCGGACACCGGCGATGACGACCTTCGAGATCGATTGCGCGGCCCGCGTACCCACCTTGCGAAAGAACTGGACGCCTTCGACCCGCGGGATTTCGATGGCCGTGATGAGCTCGTCGGGCCGCATCACGGTCTTGCGATAGCCGGTATAAAAACTGGCGAACGGCACTTTCCGGGTCCAGTCGACACTCTGTAATTCCACGAGCGCGTCTGACGCGGCCAGCACCGGCAGCGTGTCACCGGCGGGCGACCCATTGGCGATGTTGCCGCCGATGGTGCCGCGATTCTGGATCTGGATCGCCCCAATCTCGCGCGCGGCCGAGACGAGCATCGGAAGATGGCGGCCGACCAGGGGCGATGCGATGATGTCCGTGTAGGTCGTCAGGGCCCCGATGCGCAGCACACCCTCGCGCCGCTCGATGCCGCGCAACCCGTCCAGGTGCCAGATGTCCAGAAAGCGGGTGTCGCCGAGCGTGCCAAAATTCAGGCCGACGTAGACGTCGGTGCAGCCGGCCAGCGGAACCAGTGGACCCTCCGCGCGCAGCAGCCGCAGCGCGTCGCGCAGCGTTCGCGGGTGCCGGAGGTGAAGCGGGGAGATCGCGGTTCTCATCGGTGATCGCCGGGTCTGAAGACCCGGCCTCCAGTTCTAAAGACTCGGCCTACGCTTCGGCTTGGTTCCACCGTCTACTGACGACCGATTACTGGCCACCTTCTTCTTGGTTCTTCCTTCTTGCTCCTTGCTGCTTCTTGTCGCCGCCTTGATCGCTCTGTAGATCCCCATGTATCCCGTGCACCGGCAGAGATTGCCCGCCAGCCCGGTTCGTACCTCATCGAGCGTCGGGTGGGGTCCAAGCGCGATCGCCGCCATGACCATCCCGGGCGTGCAGATGCCGCATTGGGCGCCGCCCTGTTCCGCGAAGGCGCGCTGCAGGGGATGGCGACCCTTCAGCCCTTCGATTGTCGTGACCGTCGCGCCGCGGACCTGCGCGATCGGCACGAGGCACGCGTTGACGGCCCGGCCATCAAGCGCGACCGTGCAGGCCCCGCACTCGCCCTCGCCGCATCCTTCCTTGGTGCCTGTCAGGTGGCAGTCCTCGCGCAGGACGTCCAGCAGACGCTTCATCGGATGCGCACGGACCGACGTCCGTTTGCCATTCAGCACGAACGTGATGGGTTTCAGCGCTTCGCTCCATTGCCGGGCTGGAGCCCGGCGATCCCAGGCTCGTCCAGTCCCCGACTTTCGACTCCCGAATTTCGCTTGCCACGCCGGCGCCCTTCGACAGGCTCAGGGCTTCGCTGTCGGCTTGGTTCGAGGGGCCGCTCCGGAAGCCGTCCTCTTACCTGCACGGGCAGCGGCTCCTGCGCGTCCCTCCCTCTTTCGTGACGCTCCATTGCCTCCATCACCCGCTCCGGGGTCGCCGGCACCTGCCGGATGTCGATGCCGAGGCTACGAATCGCATTGACCACGGCCGGCGCGACTCCGTCAAATGGCATCTCGCCCACGCCTTTGGCTCCGTACGGCCCGTGCGCGTACGGCCGCTCCAGGATGATGATATCCATCGGAGGCGTATCGAGCGTCGTCGGAATGATGTAGTTCGTCAACTGCGCATTGGCCATCGCGCCGTCGCGCATCACCACGTCCTCGAGCAGGGCGTAGCCGAGGCCCTGAGCCGTGCCGCCTTCGATCTGGCCCCGTACGCCCAGGGGGAAGATCGCCTTGCCGATCTCCTGCGCCGTGGTCACACGCGTCGGCCGCACTTCGAAGGTCACCGGATCGAGTTCGACTTCGACGACCTCGCACCCCCAGCCGAACGAGCCGTACGCGGAGCCGCGATAGTTCTCGTCATCCCACACGAGCCCCGGCGGCGGTTCGTATTGTTTCGTGATGACGAGCCGGCCATGCGTGCGCCGGTACTGGCCGGGCGAGCGCGATCCCAGCCGCTCGCGCATCTCCTCCGCACACCGCTTCAGCAGTCCCCCGACGACCATCGTCGTTCGCGACGCGACCGTTGGTCCGCTATTCGGCACGAACGCCGTATCGGCGGCTTCGACCTCGACGCGGTCGAGCGGGATGCCCAGCGTGTCGGCCACGATCTGCGCGTGCACGGTGCGCTGCCCCTGGCCGATCTCGGTGCTCGCCACCAGGATGCGCACGCCGTCGGTCGTGAGTTCCAGCGACGCCTTCGACGCGAGGTAGACCTCGCCGCTGCCCGTGAAGCCCGCGCCGTGGAAGAACAGCGACAGGCCGATGCCCCGATTGGTGCCGCGGAAGGCCCGGCGCTTCTTGTGGAAGTCGCTCCGCGCGACCGTCGCGCGCAGCACGTCGAGCGCGGCGGTATCCCGGCCGAGCCTCTGCCCGGTGGCCGTCACATCACCCGGTCTGAACGCGTTCTTCTCGCGCAGCCGGACCGGGTCCATCCCCAGCGCTTCCGCGATGCGCGCCATGTGGACCTCAACCGCAAACAGTGTCTGTGGCGCGCCGAATCCGCGGAACGCGCCGTTGGGTGGGGTGTTGGTCATCACCACGCGCCCGTCGACGCGGACGTGCTCGCATCGGTACGGGCCGGTCGCATGGATGCAGCCGCGCGACAACACGACGGGGCTCAGCGTGCAATAGGCCCCGCCGTCCATCACCACCGAGATGTCCATGGCCACAAGCCGTCCATCGCGCATCACGCCGGTCCGGTGCCGCACGATGGACGGGTGGCGCTTGGTGGTGGCGAGCATGTCCTCCACGCGGTCGTAGACGATCTTGACCGGCCGCCCCGCCTTGAGCGCGAGCAGGGCGGCATGGCCCGCGATGATCGACGGATAGTCTTCTTTTCCGCCGAAGCCGCCGCCGGTTTCGGCCTGCACCACGCGCACCTTGTCGGCTGGCAGATCGAGCAGCGTGCAGAGCGCCTTGTGCACGTAGTACGGGCATTGGAGCGATCCGTATAGCGTCACGCCACCGTCGCCGGGTACGGCGAGCATGCCGTTGGGCTCGATATACAGGTGCTCCTGGTGGCCGGTCCGGTACTCACCCTCGATGATCAGATCGGCGCGCGCGAACCCGTCGTCGAGCGAGCCCTTTTCGATCCGCACGTGCTTGAAGATGTGCGTGGACCTGTCGGCATCGAAGACCGGTGTCGCGGGGAGGTAGTCGACCTCCACGTGTGCGCCATGGAGGCGCTCGGGATCCTCGTGTGCGATGAGCAGAATCGGTTCGGCCGCGTGGCGCACCAGGCGGCTCGCCAGGCACGGTTGATCGTCGGTGATGAGCGACACCACATTACGACCCGGGATGTCGCCGGCGTCCACCACCGTGAACCCTGAGCGGTCGAAGCCGAACCTGATGCCGGTGATCTCGCCGCACGGGATGGAGGATCGAATCGTCCGGCCATAGAGCAGCCCGGGCCACGTGAGGTCGTCAACGTAGCGGGCCGTGCCTGCAGTCTTGCTGGCGGCGTCCTTTCGCGCCACGTTGCGTCCAACGTACCGGCTCATTGGGGTCCTCCGAGGCTCCCCGATTATATCGTCGCGCATGCTAGAATGGCGGATTGGGCGATCTCCAGGGCACCATACAGAGGGACTGTGGATCGGTGGGGGACCCGAATCCCTAATCCCCAACCCCTAATCCCGGACCCGGGATCACATCCTATGAGCCAGCGCTGGATCTCCGTTCGCGGCGCGCGTGTCCACAACCTCAAGAACATCGACGTGGACATTCCGCGCAATCAACTCGTGGTCATCACGGGTCTGTCCGGATCCGGAAAATCGTCTCTCGCCTTCGACACGTTGTACGCGGAAGGTCAACGCCGCTACGTCGAATCCCTCTCGGCCTACGCCCGCCAGTTCCTGGAGCAGATGGAGAAACCGGACGTCGACTCGATCGACGGCCTCTCGCCCGCGCTCTCGATCGAGCAGAAGACGACCGGGTCGAACCCCCGTTCCACGGTCGGTACGGTCACCGAGATCTACGACTACCTCCGCCTGCTCTTCGCCAATATCGGCGTCGCCCACTGCCCGTTGTGCGACCGGGAAATCGCCTCGCAGACAGTCGACCAGATCGTCGACCTGGTGATGACGTACCCGCACGAGACGCGGATCAGCGTGCTGGCTCCGGTGGTGCGAGGGCGGAAGGGCGAGTTCAAGAAAGAGCTGGCGGGATGGCGCCAGCACGGCTTTCTCAAGGCGCGCGTCGATGGCGCGCTCAAGGCGCTCGAAGACGACATCAGCCTCGACCGCCGCCGCAACCACTCCATCGACATCGTGGTCGATCGCCTCATCGTGCGGCCGGGCATTGAGCGGCGTCTCATGGAATCTGTGGAGATCGCACTCGGCCTGGCTGGCGACGTGGTGGTGATCAACTCGCTCGACGAAGGCGATCGGCTCTTCTCCCGCAAGCTGGCCTGCGTGGTCTGCGGGCTCAGCATTCCGGAACTCTCGCCCCGCGCGTTCTCGTTCAACTCGCCGCACGGTGGATGCCCCGATTGCCAGGGACTCGGCGCGCTGTGGGATTTCGACCCCGACCGCCTCGTGCCCGATCCCGCGCTCTCGCTCGCCGATGGCGCGATTGCGCCCTGGGCGCGCGGTGACCGACGCCTGGTCGCCGAGGCCATCGCCGCGTTGGGCCGGAACTTCGACATCGACATCTCGGTGCCCTTTGGCCGCCTGCCGCGCAAGTCGCGTGATCTGCTGTTGTACGGTCCGTCGGCCGCGTCACGGGCGGGTTCGGCCATCGGCGCCAGGTCAGCAGGGAAGCCGTTGTCGGCCGCTGCCCGCGAACGCGATCCCTACGGCAAGGGATTTGAAGGCATCATCCCGAATCTCCGCAGGCGGTACGAAGATGCCACCTGGGTTGATCAGGTCGAGATGGAGCCCTACCGGGCCCTGCGCCCGTGCCGGAGCTGCCACGGCGAGCGCCTTCGTCCGGAGAGCCGGGCGGTGCGCGTCACGGGCCGGACGATCTCGGAGTATGTCAATCTGCCGGTCACCGACGCGTTCACCGCGATGACCGACCTTCCGTTTACCGACCGGCAGGAGTTGGTGGCCGGACGCATCCGGCGCGAAATCGTCGATCGCCTGCGCTTTCTGGTGGACGTCGGCGTCGGGTACCTCACGCTCGGCCGCAGCGCGGCGACCCTGTCAGGAGGGGAGGCGCAGCGCATCCGGTTGGCGACGCAGATCGGCGCCAACCTCCGAGGCGTGCTTTATGTCCTCGACGAACCCTCCATCGGCCTGCACCAGCGAGACAACCGCCGGTTGCTGACGACACTCAAGCGGCTGCGCGACCTCGGCAACACCGTGATCGTCGTCGAGCACGACGAAGAGACCATCCGTAGCGCCGACTATGTGATTGACCTGGGCCCGGGCGCAGGCGAACACGGCGGGCACGTGATCTTCCAGGGTACGCCTAGCGCACTGCTCGCCGAAGACCGCAACTCGCTGACCGGGCAATACCTGCGCGGCGAGCGCGCCATCTCGGTGCCGGGCTCCCGGCGCCTGCCGCTGCGCGGCGACCTCGTGGTTCGCGGGGCCCGCGCCAACAACCTGAAGAACATCGACGTGCGCATCCCGATCGGCATGCTGACCGCGGTCACCGGTGTGTCGGGGTCGGGCAAGTCCACGCTCGTCAACGATATCCTCTATCGGGCGCTGGCCCGCACGCTCTACCGCGCCACCGACGAGCCCGGGACCCACGATGGCATCGACGGGATCGAACTGATCGACAAGGTCATCGAGATCGACCAGTCGCCGATCGGTCGCACGCCACGCTCCAATCCGGCCACCTATACCGGGCTGTTCACGTTTATACGCGACCTGTTCGCCTGGCTGCCCGAGGCCAAGGCTCACGGCTTCAAGCCCGGCCGCTTCTCCTTCAACGTCAAGGGCGGCCGCTGCGAGACGTGCCAGGGAGATGGCGTCATCGCCATCGAGATGCACTTTCTGCCGAATGTCTACGTGACGTGCGAAGAGTGCAAGGGGCGCCGTTACAACCGCGAGACGCTCGACATCAAGTACCGCGGGCGCTCGATTGCCGAGATCCTCGATCTGACGGTTGACCAGGCGCTGCCGCTGCTCGAGCCGTTTCCCCCGATCGCCAACAAGCTCCGCACGCTTCAGGACGTGGGCCTGGGCTACATCAAGCTCGGCCAATCGGCGACGACGCTCAGCGGCGGCGAGGCCCAACGCGTCAAGCTGTCGAAGGAACTCTCGCGGCGCGGCACCGGCCGCACCCTCTACATCCTCGACGAGCCGACGACGGGCCTGCACTTCGACGACGTGAAGAAGTTGCTGGACGTGGTGACCAAACTCGTGGACCAGGGCAATACCGTGGTGGTCATCGAGCACAACCTGGACGTGATCAAGACCGCCGATCATCTGATCGACCTCGGACCCGAAGGCGGCGAGGCCGGGGGGCGCATCGTCGCCGAAGGGTCGCCCGAGGAGGTGGCCGCCATCGAGGCGTCCTACACTGGCCGCGTGCTGAGGGCCTTTCTTCTTGGCAAGGCCGGGTAGGATAACTACACTCGGCTTACGTACTCGCCCCCTCCGCATCGTGTACGTCGTCAGACATCCACATGGCACAACACGTACGGTCGAATAATGGTGCAGGCACCCTGTGGGGTTTCTTGACAGCCGCGCGAGGAACGGCAGCGTGGCTGAAGCGATTCCTGACGCTATCGCTCACCCTTGTGGCGTTGGCCCTGATCTTCGGCGTGTACATCTACTATGACTGGGAAGCCCAGCGGATCCAGACCCAGAAGTACAACGAGATCGCCGCGATCGCCCGGATGAAGGTCGATCAGATTCTGAGATGGCGGCACGAACGGCTCGCCGATGTCCGCCGCACCGCTGAAAGTCCCACGCTGAGAGCCACCGCCGCCGAGTGGCTGCGCGACCCGGGCCAGCCTGTCCTCCGTGCCGAGTTGCTGGGCCGCCTGATCCTCGAGCGGGACACGGGCGAGTATGATGACGCAATCCTGGTCGATGCGGAGGCGCGCCTCCTGCTGTCTGCCCGGGCCGCGCCGGGGCCACTCAATGGGGCCGTCCGGCGGACCGTGGCCATGGCGCTCAAGAGTTCCGGCCCCGTGCTTGGCGATCTCTACCGTGTAGGTCACGGTCCGATCGGGATCGATACCGCTGAGGCGATGAGGGATTCGTCTGGCCGTGTGCTTGCCGTCATCATCCTGTCCAGCCCGGCCGCCGATTTCCTCTATCCGATGATCCAGAGCTGGCCGACGCCAAGCCAGAGCGCGGCCCGGATGGGCGGCCCGTCCGGCTGTTCGGCACCGTCCAGGATGTGACCGAGCGCAAACAGCTTGAAGAGGTTTTGCGCAAGCGCAATGAAGAACTGGTTCGGTTCACCTACACCGTGTCGCACGATCTCAAGAGTCCGCTGGTGACCATCCGGACCTTTCTCGGCTTTCTCGATGAGGATCGCAAGCTGGCCGATCCCACCCGCGTCGAGAAGGACATCGGTTTCATCCGCCGCGCGGCCGACAAGATGACCGATCTGCTCGACGACCTGCTGGAACTCTCGCGCATCGGCCGGAAGATGAACCCGCCGGAAGATATCCCGCTGCAGACGCTGGTCGGGGAGGCGTTGGACATGGTCGCCGGGCGCATCACCCAGCGCCGCGTGATGGTCACCGTGACCGACGTCCCCGTCACCCTGCACGGCGATCGGCGCCGCCTGATCGAGGTCTTCGCGAACCTTCTCGACAACGCGGCCAAGTTCATGGGCGACCAGGCCGATCCCCGCGTGGAGGTCGGTATCGACGAGACGGGTGCCCAACCCGTACTGTTTGTGCGCGATAATGGGCTCGGCATCGACCCGCGCCACGCGTCGAAGCTGTTCGGGCTCTTCGAAAAACTCCACCCGGAAGCCGAAGGAACCGGCATCGGGCTTTCGCTCGTCAAGCGCATCGTGGAAGTCCACGGCGGCCGGATCTGGGCCGAGTCCGCCGGGCCCAGGCAGGGTTCGACATTCAGGTTTACGTTATCCGGAATCAAGCGGAATCAAGCGGTAGCACAGCAGGAGACCACGTGATGCTCAATGGCGGCCCCGTAAGGATACTGCTCGTTGAAGATGATCCTGCGCACGCGGAGATCGTCAAGCGCAACATGGCGGATTGCCGCATCGCCAACCAGCTCCACCACGTTGCGGATGGCCAGGCGGCGCTCGACTATCTGTACCAGGAGAACGGGTATGCCTCGGCCGACTCGGCGCCGCGGCCCGACTTGATCCTGCTCGATCTGCGCCTGCCGAAGGTGGATGGCCAGGAGGTGCTGCAGCGACTCAAGGCGGATGTTGACCTCAAGTCCATTCCGGTTGTGGTGCTGACGACGTCAAAGGCCGAAGTTGACCTGCTATCGGCCTACGATCATGGCGCGTCCAGCTACCTCGTCAAGCCCGTCGACTTCGACAAGTTCAAGCAGATGCTGGAAATATTCGGCTTCTACTGGTTGATGTGGAACCAGTTTCCGCATCCCGAGGAACCGTCGAAGGCGTAACCCGAGGCTCGGCATGCCGTATCTCACACCTGGAGTGCGACGATGACCGCCGACCAACTTCGTGTCCTGCTGGTTGAGGATGCGGAGCCCCACGTCGAGGCCGTCCGCCGCGCGTTCGAGAAGGCCGCGGTCACGGTCGATATTCGCGTCGCCTCGTCGCTGCGCGAGTACCGTGAGGCAGTGGCCGCCGGCGTCCCCGATGTCGCGCTGATGGATCTCAATCTGCCCGATGGCCGATCGATGGATCTGCTGACGTGGCCTCCCGAGGACGGGCTGTTTCCCATCGTCGTGATGACCAGTCAGGGCGACGAGGATACGGCGGTGGCCGCCATCAAGGCCGGGGCTCTCGACTATGTCGTGAAATCAGCCGAAGCGTTTGGCGACATGCCGCACACCGTGGATCGCGTGCTGCGGGAGTGGCAACTGCGCGTCGATCGCAGGCGGGCAGTCGACGAGCTGCGCAACCGTGTGGCGCGCTATCGCGCCGTGACCGAGACGGCGGCCGACGGCTTCTTGACGATCGATTCCAGCGGGCGTGTCGTCGACGTCAATGAGGCCTACATCCGCAGGTCGGGGTACAGTCGGGAGGAGCTCCTGGCGATGCGGATCAACGACCTCAAGGCCAGGGAGTCGGTCGACCAGACGGCCGCCCGTCTCGAAAAGATCGCGCGCGAGGGCAGCGGCATCTTCGAGACGCTGCATCGAGCGAAAGACGGGACCGTCTGGCAGGTCGAGGTCGACGTGTCGTACTGGCCGATCGACGGTGGACTCTATTTCGGGTTCCATCGCGACGTCACCGAACGGAACAAGGCGGAGGAGTCGCTGCGGCGTTCGCGGCAGTGGATGGATCTGCACGTGCAGAACACGCCGCTGGCCGTCATCGAGTGGGATGTTGATTTCAAGGTGCTCGAATGGAACCCGGCCGCCGAGCAGATCTTCGGCTACACGCGCGCCGAGGCCGTCGGCCGGTATTACAGCTTTATCGTGCCGGATTCGGCCAGGCCTGCCGTCAACGGGACCGGCGTCGAGTTGATCGAGAACCGGGGAGGCTCCCGCTCGACCAACGAGAACATTACCAGGGCCGGCAAGATCATCATGTGCGAGTGGTTCAACACCACCCTGGTTGATGGCCATGGCAAGACGATGGGCGTGGCGTCGCTCGTGCAGGACATCACAGCGCGACGATCGCTCGAGGCGCAGTTGCGCGAGTCGCAGAAGCTCGAAGCCGTCGGTCAGTTGGCGGGCGGCGTCGCCCACGATTACAACAACATCCTGGCGGCGACGGTGATGACGCTGGGCCTGCTCGAGGAACGGACCGATCTCAGTGCGGATGTGCGGCAGGCCATCGCGGACCTGAACGGGCTGGCCGATCGCGCCGTGAACCTCACGCGCCAACTGCTGCTGTTCAGCCGCCGATCGCCGCTCAACGTGCGCACCCTCAATCTGAACCAGGTGCTGACCGATCTCCACAAGATGCTGCACCGCCTGATTGGCGAGCACATTCACTTCGAGTTCACCGGTGATCCCGGACTGCCGTCGATCCAGGCCGACAGGGGCATGATCGAGCAGATCGCCACCAACCTGTGCGTCAACGCCCGTGATGCGATGCCCAAGAGCGGGCGGTTGGTGGTGCGCACGTCCGTCGTGGAGGTGGATCCCGCGCGCGCCAGGACCCATCCGGATGCCCGCGTCGGGCGATTCGTGTGTCTGTCGGTGAGCGACAGCGGAAGCGGCATGTCTCCGGATCTCGTGAGCAGGATCTTCGAACCGTTCTTCACGACTAAGGAGAAGGGCAAGGAAACGGGCCTCGGATTGTCCACCGTGTTCGGCATCGCAAAACAGCACAACGGGTGGGTCGAGGTGGAAAGCACCCAAGGCGTTGGGTCGACATTCCGGGTGTTGCTGCCAGCCGACACGGCCGCTGTCGCGGAGGTTGACCAGGCGAGAGCCGGGCCGGCCAAGGGTGGCCACGAGGTCATCCTGCTGGTCGAAGACGAACTCTCTGTCCGGAACACCATCACCCTGGTCCTGAAGCGCCATGGCTATCGGGTGCTGCAGGCCGGCGATGGTCGGGAAGCCCAGCAGGTGTGGCAGGCGTGCGGCGGGCGCGTGGACGTGCTCCATACCGACATGATCATGCCCGGCGGGATGACGGGCCTGGAGCTGGCCCTGCTCCTGAAGTCGAAGCAGCCCGATCTCAAAGTGGTGATTTCGAGCGGGTACAGTGACGAACTGGCGGGACCGGCATCCTCGGCGAACCCGGAGTTCCAGTACCTGCCCAAACCGGTTCCGACCCACGAACTGCTGGCTGCCATCCGAACCAGTCTGGACGGCACCAAGCCCCTGTAACCCGGGCGGCCGCCGATCCCATTCACGTTATCCGGCGCGGTGCCGATTGCCTCTGCAGACGCGGCGTGTCGTCAGGCCGCCAGCGTCCCCGCGCGGCTGGCGACAGCAGGGAGGGGATCGGTGATTGCCGTAACGCGCCTCGACGGCCAGAAGCTGTTTGTCAATGCCGACCTTATCGAGAGCATTGAACAGACGCCCGACACGATCATCTCCTTCACGAGCGGGCACAAAATGCTCGTCCGCGATCATCCTGAAGAGCTGGCCCGCCGTGTGATTGAGTACAGGCGGGCGACGCTGGCGCCGCTGGCCGAACAACCCGAACCACCAGCCCAGCTCGGTCCGGCGACCACGGCGGAGCGATCATGAGCCACGACAAAGGCGTGCGCATCGACGTGTCGTCGTTTATCGGCGTCCCGCTGGCCATTGGTCTGATCCTGATCGGTCAATGGTACGAGGGCGGCTCGGTTCTCTCGTTGCTGCAACCGACGGCCGCCATGATTGTGTTTGGCGGGACCTTTGGCGCCGTCATGCTGAGCTTCTCGAGAAACGACATCATTCGGGCCTTCGGTGCGCTGAGGACGGTGTTTCTCTGGGATGGGGAGGCGCCGTCGAAGACGATTGATACGATTCTCCAATACGCCTATCGTGCACGGAAAGACGGCATCCTGTCGCTCGACTCGGACCTGGACAAGATCACGGACCCCTTTCTCGAGAAGGCCATCCACCAGCTCGTCGATTCCAACAGCCCGCAGACCCTGCGTGACGTGCTCGAAATCGAGAGCCGCGGTCGGGAGGATTACGACGAGATTCCCGCCAAGGTCTACGAGGCGGCCGGCGGCTATGCGCCGACCATCGGCATTCTGGGGGCCGTGATTGGCCTGATCCAGGTGATGCAGCACCTGACGGATCCGACCAAGCTCGGCCAGGGCATTGCCGTGGCCTTCGTCGCGACGGTGTACGGGGTGGGATCGGCGAACCTGTTCTTTCTGCCGGCGGCGACCAAGTTGAAGATGAAGGCCCGGCACGAGGCGCGGCGCCGCGAACTGACGCTCGAAGGTGTCCTCGCGATCCAGGAGGGCCTGTTCCCCCGGATGATCCAGGAAAAACTCTACGGCTTTGCCGCCCAGATCGCGCCCAAACAAGAGAAACCACATCGTGCATAGCAGTCGATTCAGACGACACGATCGCGAACCTGTCGAGGTGCCGAAGCCCCGGCCGAGGCCCCGGCGTCCACGTGCACCAGAGCACCCGAACCACGAACGCTGGCTGGTGTCCTACGCCGACTTCATCACGCTGCTGTTCGCCGTGTTTGCGATGATGTACGCGTTGTCGGTCGTCGATGCGAAGAAGTTCGCGGCGCTCGCCCAGTCCCTACGGTCGGCGTTCAACGAGACGACACCCGCCGACCTGCACGCCGTAGGCACCGTGCTCATCAATGACAGGAACAACCCGCCATCGGCCAAGAAGCCTGGCGCCGGAGGCCTCGTCGATCTGGCCGAGGTGCGTGCCCAACTGCAACAGCGGCTCGCGAAAGCGATCGGCGCGAACCAGGTCGACATGGAAATGGACCACCGGGGGCTGGTGATCTCGATTCGCGAAGCGGGGTCGTTTGCCACCAGCCGGGCAGAACTCTCGGCGACGGCGCACGACATCCTGGCCGAGATCGGGCTCGCGCTCGCCAATGTGGGAAACAGCGTGAGAATCGAGGGGCACACCGACGATGTGCCCATCCACTCGGACCGGTTCGCGTCGAACTGGGAGTTGTCGACCGCACGGGCCACGACCGTCGTCCGCTTCATGCTCGAACGCGCCGGGCTCCAGCCGAAACGACTGTCGGCTGCCGGTTACGCCGAGTACATGCCGCGTGTTCCGGGCGTGTCGGATGCCGCCCGTGCGCGGAATCGACGCGTCGATCTCATCGTGCTCAGCCCGCCGACGCAGGCGGCCGAAGAGCCCGTCGCCATGACGAGCCGGCCGCCCACACCGTAGATCACCCGGGGTGCCGGTCCTGAATGCCGGGTCTGACCGTCCTCACCAAGGTTACGGCGGTCCGCCGAAGCGGCACGCGAAGGCGGAAGACCCGGCGGGGGCGTGTCAGATCGACGAGGCGTGGGCGACGTGGTGGCGCCGCAGGACGCGTTCGGCGGCCCGGACGCCTCGGTACTGCGCTTCCTCGAACAACGAGAGCCCGCTGAGATCCGAATGCGCGAAGTGGAGCGGGCCGTCAAGCGCGGCCACCCGCTGCCTCGCCTCGCCCCACACAAAGCCGGGTCGCGGGCAAATCATGGCGTGTCCCCACAACATCATGTCGAGGTTGGTGACGAGCGACGCGATCTCGGGATGCGGACGCGACAGGTCCTCGATCATGAAGTCGGCCCAGCCCTCCCAACCGCGAGAGAGCAGCAGCGTCCGCGCATCCGAGGCCGGCCGGCCGGCCAGCGCGTGGTAGAAGGTCAGCACCGTCTCGCGTGGCCTGCTCTGCAGGCTCTGGTGGGTCGCCACCACGTACCCGAGCGTCGGGCTCTTGTAGATGACGTTGTCCCACGCGATCGGCACGCCGGCTCGTGCCGTCGGAAACGCACGGAGCGTCAGGTTGGCGACCAGCCACGGCGCGTAGTCGAACTGGGCGAGGTCGTGCCGGACCTCCGCCTGGAGCGTCGGGACGATGTAGTTCGCAAATGACGACGGACACGCCAGGATGACATCGTCGGCCACCAGCCTGGTGGTGACGCGATCCCGGGCGTTGTACGTGTCGACGGTGGCGCCGGTGCCGGTGGGCGTGATGCGGAACACGAGCGCGTCGCGCGTCACGTGACGCGCCAGCGAGTGCGCGAGGCGAGTGACGATCCAGCCAATGCCCTCCGGCCAGGTCAGCAGCGTGGTCTCCGACACCCTTGCGCTCTCACCCTCGCGACTCGCGAAGTAGTGCACGCCGGCCCACGCCGACACGTCACTCGAGTAACTGCCGTAATCATCGCGACAGCAGTAATCCACGTACCAGTGCAGCGCCGGGGCATCGAGCTTCTGTTCGAGGAGAAAGTCGCGCATCGACATCCGATCGAGCGCGATCAGATCAGGCTCACGCGCACTCATCTCCATCGGAATCGCGAACGCCGGCCGGCCATCGGCATCGCGCCGGTCGCGGTAGCCGGCGACCAGATCCCTGAACCGATCCAGCTGATCACGTTCCCGGCGGCTGATGCCCAACGTGGGCACGAGACCGTCCTGCCACTTGCCGTTGATGTAGAGCCGTTCCTCCGGGGCACCGCAGACGAACGTCTCCTCGTAGATCGGTTTGCCCGAGGTGTCGTAGCCCTGGATGATGCCGAGCTCCTGGAACAGTTCCCGGACGGCGCGTGACTCGCGCGTGGGAAACGGCACGTAGTGGGCGCCCCACGGGAACGCGCTCACGGCGTTTCGCCCCGAGCGCGCGTTGCCGCCGGCGTCAGCTTCAAGTTCCAGAATCTCGAAGTCCGTGAACCCGGACTTGCGGAGCTTCCAGCCCGCCGACAGGCCTGCGACGCCGCCGCCCACGATGACCACCGGCACGCGCCGCTCGGCATACGGTGCCGGCAGGCCGCCCTGCCTGAGCAGATGTCCCACGCTCTCGCTCGCGCCCACGATGCGCCCGTCGAAGGCGAATCGCCGGCCTGACGATCGTGTGCATCCCGACACGGCCAGGGAGGCCGCGACACCAGCTGAACCGATCAGGAATTGTCGTCTCTTCATCGGGTCGCGCGGCTGTTGGGGGCCGCAGGCCTCCTACTGGGTGACCTGGTGCCACTCGGCATCGTAGTACTGAACCAGGATCTGATTGTCGAGCCGGTTCACCTCGACGGCCACCGGCTGCATGTCCGGCGGAAACAGGAACAGCTGCCGCAGGACGTCGACGGTCAGGAACCGCAGCCCC
Organism: Acidobacteriota bacterium; assembly: GCA_026393675.1. Classification (NCBI taxonomy): domain Bacteria; kingdom Pseudomonadati; phylum Acidobacteriota; species Acidobacteriota bacterium. Next base: position 55,919 of record JAPKZQ010000029.1, read on the forward strand.
GGCGGCATCGTCGCTGGCACCTGGTACGGCCGTCGCGACGCCATCACGAAGCCCCATTCGCCAAACGACGGGACGTAGACGTGGTACGGGAACACGGACAGGCCGACCGATTCGATGGTCCTGACAATGCACCAGTAGGACTTCCTGGCGAAGAGCGGCGACGTCGACTGCACCACGATGATGCCCTGGCTCGACAGGTGGCGCTCGAGCAGGCGGTAGAACGCGGTCGTGTAGAGCTTGCCGATGGAGTGGTTGGTGGGATCGGGGAAGTCCACCACGACGAAATCGTAGAACCCGGGATCCGATTGCAGCCAGATGAAGGCATCCGCGTTGATGACCTTGACGCGAGGGTCGGCAAACGCGCCCTGGTTCAATGCCCGAAGTGCCTTGTGTGAGGTGAACAGCTTTGTCACCTCCGCGTCGAGGTCGACCAGCGTGATCGCGCCGACGTCCGGCCGCTTGACGATTTCCCGCAGGGCGAGCCCGTCGCCGCCGCCCAGCACGAGCACCTGCGTCGGGCGCGCCAGGGCCTGAAGCCCGGGATGCACGAGGGCTTCGTGGTAGCGGTACTCGTCCTTCGAACTGAACTGCAGGTGCCCGCCGAGGAAGAGCCGGATGTCATCCTGCCAGCGTGTGACGATGATGCGCTGATAGGGGGTGGTTTTGGCGAGGATGATCTCGTCGGCGTAGAGACCCTGTTCGGCGTAGGTGGTGATCTGATCGGCGAGCCCAAAGCCGCCGGCGAGCACGACGATCGCCACCACGCACTGGCCGGTCAACGCGCGCACGCCCGGCAGGTCGCGGCGGAACATCCAGGCCGTGGCGAGCGCCACCACCGCGTTCAGCAGCCCGAACAGCAGGCACGTTCGTACCAGGCCAAGCTTCGGGCCGAGCAGCAGCGGAAACAACAGCGACGCCACGAGCGCACCCAGGTAGTCGAACGTCAGCACCTGCGACACCAGGTCTTTGAACTGGATGCGCGACTTCAGAATCCGCAGGAGCAGCGGGATCTCGAGGCCGACCAGGATGCCGACGGCGATCACGAAGGAGAACAGCACGAGGCGCAGCGAGCCGAGATAGGAGAACGCCAGGAACATTGAGGCCGCCGAAAACCCGCCGACCAACCCCACGGCGATCTCAATCTGAATGAAGCGCGTGATGAGCCCGCGGCCGATGAACCGCGAGAGGTACGAACCCACCCCCATCGCGAACAGGTACGTGCCGATGATCGTGGAGAACTGCGTGATCGAGTCACCCAGCAGGTAACTGGCCAGCGCGCCCGACACGAGCTCGTAGACGAGCCCGCACGACGCGATGGCGAACACCGAGAGCAACAGGGCGTAGGTCACTACCCGTGGATCGCGGCCGCGATGATGACGCAGATGCCGAGCGACATCGCGCCGACGACAATCGCCAGGGCCACGTTGTGGTCGTCAATGATCTCCTTCCACAAGTGGTAGGGCGTCAGTCGATCGATCACGACAAACGACAGCCAGAAGACGATGATGCCGAGGAAGGCGTAGACCACGGCATTAGCGACCGCGGCGAGGGGGGTGATGCCAGTCATAGGGTTGTCCTCACGGAAGCGTGACCGCCGTTCACTTGTGATAGTAGCGCTGGTACACCGTGCGATACGCGCCCGGGTTGTCCCGGATCGACTTCGGCACGTTCTTGACCTCGTCGTAACTGGTGAGGCTCCAGCCGGTGTAGTTGGCCCAGCCCAGCAGCCCCAGCACGACCGCGCCGTACGTCAGAAATGCCCCAATGCGTCTCACGTGCCCTCTCCCGTCCGCTATTGCGAAAAGTACGCGGCTCTGCCCGATTCTTCCGCACGGCTGCTTTCCGCCCACCGCTGCGTTTCGAACGACCGGCTCCTGAGCCAGAAGATCATCGGGTAGATGCTCAGGGCGACCAGCGCGACCGGCAGGAACCAGTACCTCGGCACGTCACGATAGACCCTGACGATGTATCCCACTGGAGGCGTATCCGAGTCCGGTTCAATCCGAAGATAGTACTGGCCCGCTGGCACGCTCGGCAGGACCGCTTCATCCGATCGTCCTCCCTCGGACCACGACTCGCCTCCCTCGACACCACGGTAGTAGCTGACCTCGCGGCCGAAGTCGTACGCCTGGCCGCTGTCGAGATTGATGAGGGCCATGCTGAGGTAGATCCACTTGTTCTCTACGTCGGCCGTGGTCTCGACGACGACGTTGGACGCGTGACCGGTCAGTGGGAAGGGCTCAGTGACCAGCGCCTTACCCCGTTCCTCCTGCGTGAACGTGTACGCCTGCTCGAAGACCTTGCGGTTTTGCGCCAGCGCGCAACTGGCCATCTGGACAATGACCGCCGCCGCGGCAAGGCCGGCAAAGGCCCGGCCGATCCCCTTCGCCTTCGCTGAGTGCGGCGAGGGCTGATTGGCGTAGACGCCAATCCGCGTGGGTATCGCGCCTTTGAGGCCAAAGGCCTGCGCCACCGCCTCGGGTTCGACGTACTCACCCAGCGACCACGTGGTCTCTTCCTTGGTCTTCTCCTTGCTCAGCATGAGCGGAGGCATCACGTAGTCGGAGACAAAGGCCTTTTCGCCCACTGACACGCGCCAGTAGAATTCGCCGAGGACGTAAGTGACCCGGGCTTCCGCGGTCTGGAAGAGGTTGAACGTGCTGCCGAGATAGGTCACCGTCTGATTGACGCCGTCCTCGGGCTGTCCCGTGGTCGTCTTCACGTCGTTCCAGTGGCCGTTGTACTCGGTGAGCCAGCGGAAACCCTTGTAGGGATTGAACAGCAGGTACTCACTCCACTCGTAGTCGGTCCCCTCGACGGTGATCGCCCGGCACATGAAGCCGATGACCTCGTACGGATCGCCGCGCAGGGCGCCGCGCGTGCCGAGCGGGATGACGGGATGGCGCTTGACGTGGGCATCGAACGTCGAGATGACGCGCAGGTCGTCGCTCGAGATGTCGACCACCGACCCGCACGATGTGCAGACAATCGTCGTGGTCTGGCCCAGTCCGCGGACCTCGAGCCGGCCGGCGCACTTTGGACACTGGAGCGCGCGGATCGACGGCGCCTGGGCCGTCGCGAGTGGCGATGGGCCGCGAGGGGTGTTACCAGCCATCGATCTGTCTCAATCCGGACAGCCTGAGCGCGTCAAACTCCACGTACGTGCCGAGAAACACGATCGGCGGATCCTCGCTGTAGTCGAGCGTGGCACATGCCGGCCCGGCGCCCGTCAGATCCGCGACCGGGGCTTCGTACCCCCCGCCAATCACAAAGGGCAGTTCGCCTTCGCCCGCCACGCAGACACCGCGCTCAACATCGGTGACCCGGAACGCGCGTCGGTCCAGCAGCACCTGCTGACCAGGTTGCAGTGTGTCAAACGGCGGGATAGGCTCCAGAACAGGCGTCGCGAACGACACGGCCAGCGTGCCCTGTGCCTCCCCCAGCCACCCGCTTCGCGCGTCGTCAAAGAGCAGGTGCCACTCGTTCCACAGGCCGTGGTCGTAGCGGAGTTGGATGCGGCCGACCGTCGTGAAGTGCACGGACCCGTACCAGCCCTGGACGCCCAACTGGAACGGCGAGCCGTCCATCTGCAGTTCCGCCATGCGTCCCAGATTCTCCACGTCCAGATCTTTGCGGAGAATCGTGGAGCGGCAGTACGCGCAGACGGCCAGAATCGAGATCGACGACTGGAAGGTGTTCGGTCCGCCGCAGGTGGGACACGCAAAGCTGCGGCTCATCGCGGGATGACTCCACTGCCCGAGCGGTCCGACGCCAGCGACCGATCCGCTGCGGCACCGTAGTCGCGTTCGCACTGCGTCACCCGCACCGAACAGTGCCCGAGCGAGACCGCCAGCAATGATGGCCAGTCGGGGCACGCGCGAGGTGTGCAGCAGAAGAGATTCACGCTGGCGGATGCGAACTCGGGGAACGTGTGAATGGTGAGGTGCGACTCCTGCAGCATCCACACGGCCGTTACGCCGCCGGTCGTCGGAAACTGATGCCACGCCGGGCGTCCGATCGGCCGCAGCCCCATGCGATCGACGATGGTCTCGAACAGGCTCACCATCGCGTGCGGATCCCGCAGTGGCGGCACCTCGCACTCCGATACGTCGATCAGCCACTCCACGCCGTTCACGCCTGGTGCGCCCCCTTGCCCACGGCCCCTGTGCCGGCCGCTGGTACACGTCTCCCGCGAGGGGGCAGAGGTGGGCGGCCATCAAAAAACGAGGAACACTTATACCCTACGGGATCGCGACTGACGGATCAACAGATTTCAAGCCCTGAGCTCACCTCGGTGGTGGACGGTTGCGGAAGGTTGTGCCCTTGTGTCACGGCCTCAGAGGAGGCCGCCTGGTGCGCAACTCAACTCAGGTCGAAGGGTGGATGCCGGGTCGGATCTACGAATCGGCTGGGGGGCACGGAAAAGCCACCGTCACGCGCGTGCCCCGGCCCGGAGTGCTGTCGACGGCGATGGCGCCCCCTGTCGCGTGCGCGACGCCGAGCACCGCAGGGAGGCCCATGCCACGGCCCAGGAACTTCGTGGAGAAGAAGGGGTCGAAGATGCGACTGATGGTCTCGGCCTCCATGCCCACGCCCTGATCCTCCACCGACAGGCACACGTACCGTCCGGGCGCGATGCGCTCGCCGGCAACCCACGGGCGGGGGTCGCTGGCGGCGACGTCTTCGATGCGGGTGCGCACGCTCGCACGCCCTGGTCGATCGGCCATGGCTTCGGCGGCGTTGGTCACGAGGCTGGTCAGCACCTGCTGAATCTGCTGCCGATCCGCCCGAATCAGGGCGCTGCCGGACGCCAGATCGAGGTCAAATATTGCCGCCGGCGGCATCAGGGCTCTGATAAACGCGGCTCGTTCGCGTATCTCGTCATTCAGATCGAATACCGTGAATCTGACAAGCGTCCCGCGTCCTGCGTAGACGAGCAGTTGGGCGGTCAGATTGGAGGCGCGCTCGCTCGCGTGCACGACCGACTGCAAGCAACCGCGCGCCGGGCCGTCGGCTGGCACGTCCTCGAGGGCCAGCGCCGTGCTGGTGAGCACGATCTGCAGCAGGTTATTGAATTCGTGCGCGATGCCCGCCGCCAGCGTGACGATGCGGTCGGATTCGCGACCGCGTTTGAGCGCCTCTTCCGTGCGCTTCTCCTCGGTGATGTCCCGCGCCACGCCGACCAGCGCGACGGGCGCGCCGGCGTCGTCGCGCACGATTGAGGTTGAGAGGAAGATCTGGAAGTCGGTGCCGTCCTTCTTCCGGTTCCACAGTTCGCCCCGCCAGCCGCCCCGCAGCGTTGCCGGGAAGACCTCGAGCGCCACCTCTTCACGGTTCTTGTCCGACCGCACGACCGCGATCGGCCGACCGAGCAGGTCGGATTCCTCGAATCCATAGGTGTCGAGGAACGCCTTGTTGACGAAGATGACCCGATCGTTCATGTCGGTGACGCTGACGCACTCGCCGACCGATCGGACCGTGTGCGCGAGCATGTGAATGTGCTGCTGTGCGTGCCGGCGCTCGACGGCCTCCACGACGATGCGGTCGTGCAGCACGTCGCGCCGCCGAAGAATCACGTAGCCGGCAAGCGCGACGGCCACGCCGGAAAAGACGACGGTGATGATGTGGGATTCCCAGACCGTGATGTCAGGGTGCAGCCACTGTTTGCCGAGCTCCAGAACCAGCATGACCCCGGCGACCCCGACGGCCAGCGCGGTGACTTCGATGGCCCGCCGACCTGCACGTGCCTCTGGTGGTCGGTCGATCGCCCTTTCGGCAGACCGGTTGGGGCCCGTCGACAGCGGACGATCCGAAAGCACAGGAGCAGATTTCGCCATGAAACTGGAGCGAGGTGGGACAGCCCACAATCAGCGTTGTGACACCATGCTCCCGCAGCGGGAACATGAAGTCAAGGCCGCCGGTCCGAATACATCAGCGGATCGTGTCGAGCCTGCTACCCTGAACCTTGACACCGGCCGATAAGCAACGCAGCCCTCACCGTGGAGGTCCAACTGCGAGGCGACCAATGCGGCGATTCGTTGACTGTGGTAAAAAAACAACAGATGCGGGTGACAGGACCGTGGTTCGAGAGCCACAGTTGAGCCTGCAACACGAAAGATCCAGAGCGCGTAGAATTATATAAGTTGTTGAACTACAATTACTTATATCAGCTGATGACGTTTAGACCATTTCGGTATGCGGATTGCTCTCTCCCGCGTGGTCCATCCCAGGGACCAGCGAGCGAATAATGACATTTCAGCGAACGCTTCGGCATAAAGTGGCCTGTGCCGGCATCGGCCTCCACTCGGGACAAAAGGTGACTCTCGGTCTGAAGCCTGCTCCCGCAGACTCGGGGATCCGTTTTCGCCGGAGCGACCTGGGCACGGATATTCCGGCCTCTGTGGTGCACTTGAGCGGGACCAACCACGCGACGGGGCTGTCCCGCAATGGGGCGACAGTCGACACGGTCGAGCACCTGCTGGCGGCGCTGGTCAGCCTGGGCATCGACAACGTGACGGTGGAACTGGATCGCAACGAAGTGCCGGTGATGGACGGCAGTGCGGCGCCATTCGTGTACCTGCTGCAGGAGGCCGGCACCAGGACGCTCAGTACGCCGCGCCGGTACCTGAAAGTGCTCAGGCCGATCACCGTGTCGCGGGGCGACAAGATGATGTCGCTCTACCCGGCCGAGAACTTCAAGGTCACCTACAGCATCAGCTTCGATCACCCGTTGCTGCGGCACCAGTCGCAGACATTCCAGGTGACCGAAGCGTCGTTTGTTGACGAGATTGCGCCGGCCCGGACATTCGGCTTCCTGCACGAAGTCGAAATGTTGCGCCAGCAGGGGCTCGCGCTGGGCGGCTCGCTCGAAAACGCCATTGTCCTGAGCGAGACCGGCGTCCTCAACAACACGCTGCGGTTCGAGGACGAATTCGTGCGCCACAAGATCCTCGATGCGATTGGCGATCTGGCGCTTGTGGGATATCCGATTCTTGGTCACCTGGTGGCCAACCGCGCCGGACACGCGCTGCACACGGCGTTTGCCAGGCAGTTGCTGTCAGAACCGGATGCGTGGAAGATCGTCGAGCTCCAGCCCGAATCGTCGTCGGTGGCGGTCCCGGCTGGCGTGCCCGTCCGGGCGAACTAGACCCGCTCAGTCCTTCGACGCGAGCTTGCGCATGTACGAGCCGAGGCGCTCGTTCTCGTAGGTGACCGTGTTCAGGAACACGCTTTCCTGCAGGTAGGCGCGCCGTTCCTCGTCGGTCATCTGGTCGATGAGGAATCGGATCTCCCGCATCATGTCCTCGAACGATCGCTCGAGTTCGCGCTTAGCGGTGACCTCGTGGAAGAGCGTTTCCATGACGGTCAGCAAGTCGCCGTCGAGCGCGATATCGGCACCCGTGCTGGTCTTGATGGTCCGCATGGCTACCCCTCGAAGCTGGTGAGCGCGCTGGCTTCGTCGGCGAACAACTGGATGAAGTTGTGCGCGCCCGTCATGGTGAGCATGGTCTCGACGCGTTTCTGCACAGAGGCGAGTTTCATCGCGCCGCCGGCGGCCGCCGCCTGGCGGTACAGGTCCATCAGGCAGCCGATCGTGGCGCTGTCGATGTAGACGACCGGAGACAGATCGACGACCAGCTTCCTGGTCCCCCCGGTGATGAGCGAGAGCACCGTGGCCGAGAAGTCGGAGAGCAGCGGGTACATCAGCCGGCTCTCACCCACGTGGATGACGGTGACGTCGCGGACGTGATCGATGGTGTGCTTCATTCTCGTGCTCCAGACCGGCTTGGCTCGCTGGGGGCTGGCACCGGTCGCGATCGCTCGCGCAGGCGGCGAATCTGTCGCGCCAGCTCGTGGCGCCCTCTGTTGATCCGGGACTTGACGGTGCCTTCCGGCAACCCGAGCCGGTCGGCGATCTCCTGATACGACAGCTCCTGCATGTCGCGCATCACGACGGCCTCGCGCAATGTCTCAGGCAGGTGCTGCAGGGCCTCACGAAGTTGCTCGGCGAGGTCACGGCGTTCGAGCGCGACCAGCGGGCTCACGTCGGGGGATGCGGGCGCCAGGTCGTCGCTCCTGACGTCGCGGTCGATGGTCTCGCGTTCCTTCCGCACGCTGCGATAGTGATCGATGCAGAGGTTCCGGCTGACGCTGATGAGCCACGTCTGAAAATTCGCCCGCCGGTCGAACGTGGCCAGCGATCGGAAGACCTTCAGGAACACATCCTGCGTCAAGTCCTCGGCCTCGTCGTGCCGGCCGACGAACTTGTACGCGACATTGAACACCCGCCGCCAGTACTGACGGACCACGGCCTCCCAGGCCGATTGGTCCCCCTGAAGGCAGCGTTCGATGAGGGCGTCGGATTCGAGCGACGCCGCTGTCGGTTCGTACGGAGTCATTGCATCAGATAGCGTCACAGAGTACCGCACGGTCGGGGGGGTGTCAAACCGGCGCAGCCTCCGGTAAGATGCCTCAATTGTGACTGGATTCACCTATCGTGACGGCTCGTTGCAGTGTGATGAGATGTCGATCCCGGACATGGTCCGCGAGGTGGGCACGCCACTCTACGTCTACAGCGGCGGGGCCATTCGCGCCGCGTTTGCCGCGCTCGAAGCGGCGCTGGCGGGGTCGCACCACACCCTGCACTACGCGCTGAAAGCCAATTCCACCCTCGCCCTCCTGCGACTGCTCCGACGCCTGGGCGCCCACGCCGACGCCAATTCGGGCGGTGAGATCGAGGTGGCCATGCGGGCCGGGTTCGAGCCGGCCGAGATCGTGTTCACCGGGGTCGGCAAGACCCGCGATGAGCTCGATCACGCGGTGGCACTGGGCGTCAAGGCGATCAACATCGAATCCGACGGCGAAGCCGGTCGCATCGACGACCTCGCGCGGTCGCGCGGCGTCAAGGCGCGCGTGGCGCTCCGCGTCAATCCGGACATCGATCCGCATACGCACGCGCACATCTCGACCGGGCAGCGCTTCAACAAGTTCGGCGTGCCGATCGAGTACGCGCCGGCGCTGCTGCGCGACATGGCGCGTCGGCCTGGGCTCGATCCGGTCGGCCTGCACGTGCATCTCGGGTCGCAGATCGTCGAGATGGAGCCGCTTGCCCGCGCAGCGCAGGCGCTCGCCCGGCTCGCGCGTGAGGCGCGGGACATGGGCCTGAGATTGCGGCACCTCGACCTCGGCGGCGGTCTTGGCATCGCCTATGACGGCGCGTCTCCGCCCGATCCGGTGCGGTACGCCGCGGCCATCGCGCCGATTGTGGAGGCATCCGGGCTCGATCTGCTGCTCGAGCCCGGACGCTACCTCGTTGGGCCGGCGGGCATTCTGGTCGGTCGCATCGCGGACCTCAAGTGCTACCCGGGCTCGCCGCGTTTCATGGTGCTCGACACGGGGATGACCGAACTTCTCCGTCCCGCGCTCTACGATGCCTATCATCGGATAGGGGCGGTGACGCCACGGGCAGGCGCCGAGCACGTGTACGAGGTGGTGGGTCCGCTTTGTGAGACCAGCGACACGCTCGGTCACGAGCGACGGTTCGGGCCCGTCGAGGTCGGTGATGCCATAGCGGTCTTCGATGCGGGGGCCTACGGGATCGTGATGGCGTCGAACTACAATCGACGCCGGCTGCCCGCCGAGGTGCTGGTCGACCAGGGGCGGAAGCAGATCATCCGTCAGCGTCAGAGCTATGACGATCTGATGGCGCGTGAAATGTAGGGCTTCGACTCGCAATGACGGTTGCGTATGCTCGCGAGACGATCCGGCGAAGATGCTCGCTCAGCACCAAGTCCTGAGTGAATAGATTCGTTGCCGAGTTTATGAATCGAAGGACTTAGGGACAGAGGACGTGATGACGGGACTGCTGATTGTCTTCGAAGGGCTCGACCAGAGCGGCAAGGAAACGCAGGCGCGGTTGTTGCGACAGTGGTTCGAAACGTCCGGACGACGGGTCGAGTCGATCGCGTTCCCCGACTACACCTCGCCGATTGGCCAGGAGATCCGCACGGCGCTGCACGGCGGACGCGACTACGCCGCCGATACGATCCAGTTGCTGCAGATCGCCAATCGCCATCAGTGGAAGCCGCAGATCGAGCGCTGGATGGCCGATGGGCGCGTGGTCATCAGCGATCGGTATGCCGCCTCGAGTGTCGCGTACGGTGAGGCGCAGGGGCTCGACCCGGCGTGGCTGACATCGACGCAGGTGTACCTGCCGCAGCCGTCGACAACCGTGCTGCTCGACATCGCTCCCGACGTGGCTGCCGCGCGCAAAGCCCAGAATCGCGACAACTACGAGCGGGATCTCGCCATGCTCTCGCGCGTGCGCGTCAGCTATCTGCGCCAGGCCGCGCAACCAGGCTGGGTCGTGATCGACGCCGCCCGGCCGGTCGACGTGGTCGCCGCCGATGTCACTAGCGCCGTCTGGTCGCGACTCGCGCCGCGGTAATCACCCGCACCTCTTTCGCGCCGGCACGCTTCACCACGCTGGCACATGCCTCGAGCGTGGCACCTGTGGTGCGCACGTCATCCACGAGGACAACCGTCAGGCCCTCGAGCGTCGTGGCCACACGACGCCGCAGCCAGGCGGGCCAGTGGCACTGGTCCCGCCGCCGGAGCGCGAACGCGCCGTCCACGTTGGCATGCCGCTCCCGGGCTGGAAGATCGACCTGTGGAAGGGTACGGCGCACCCGCCGGAGCAGGTGGCGGACGGGAAGGCCCAGGTGAGCCGCCAGCAACTCGGCTTGATTGAAGCCCCGCCAGTGGCGCCTCGACCAGTGCAGCGGCACTGGAACAGCGATGTCCGCACCGGCGAGTACCTCGGCGCCATGATGACGCATCAGACGGCCAAGCCGAGGGGCGACCGATTGACGCTTGCCGTACTTGAGCACATGGATGATGTCGCGCAACGCGCCGTCGTAACTGCCGATGGCGCGGGCGCGATCGACGGCGCCTCGACCAGGCGCGCAGCCCGCGCACACCCGCCGGTGAAAAGGGTTCGGGACACTCATCTCGATGTTGGACCGAAGAAAATGTTCCGAGCCCGTTTCATCCGCCGAAGCAGAAGCGGAGGCGGACGCATCGGTGGTTGCGTCACCCTCGAATACGGTAGCGCATCGGAGCCTTTCGAGACGCTGGCGGAGGGAGGGCAGGGGGTCACCGCACCGATCGCAGACGGGCGGTGTGGACGGCCGGATCGCCGACCAGCAGCCCTCGCAGATGGAGCCGTGCCGGAGGTGCTGAAGAACCGCGCCGCACGTGGCGCACGATGGGGCGAGCAGCACCAGCGCAGTGGCTTCGGCGGTTTGCGCGATGCGGTGCGCAAGGCTCCGCCACCTGTCAGGCGGGTGTCTCGGGCACGGTAGTGCGCTCGGCGCTGCCCCAGAGCCGCTCCAGGCTGTAGAAGCGGCGCTGATCAGCCGTAAAGACGTGCACGACGAAATCGAAGTAGTCGAGCAGGATCCAGTTCGATCGGTCATAACCCTCGACGTGCGCGGGTCGGGTGCCGGACGTGCCGAGCGTCATCTCGATCGCCTCGGCGATGGCCTTCACCTGCCGGGAATTCTGACCCGTGCAGATCAGGAAGTAGTCCGTGAATGACGACACCTCCCTGAGGTTCAGCGCCACCACGTCGGTGGCCTTCTTCCCGTAGGCGGCCCTGGCCGCCTGGAGGATGTCGTCGGGCAGCACGTGATCGGTCGACTCGCGTCGCGTCTGGGTTGTAGTCATGCAAGTTGCCCGCCGCCTCGAACCCCCGTCGGCGCGTGCTCGGGAGGAGCGCCGTACAGGCCGTGGCGGCGAATATGTCTGTCGATGGCGGAAGGCACGAGGCCTGCGATCGGACGGCCGTCGCGCGCCCGTGAACGGATGTCAGTGGAGGACACGTCCGGGGTGGGACAATCGAGCAAAAACACGCGTGGGGCCGTCTCGTCTGGAACCATCGCCCCTTCGCCATGGACCGTCAGCATGCGCGAGGCCAGGGCGGGGAGGCGCGCCGGCAGCTCGGTGGCAGAGATGCCTGGTCGCGACGAGACGACGAAGTGGGCGAGCGAGAGCACGTCGGGGTATTCGCGCCAGGTGGCAATTTCTGCAAACGCGTCCGCGCCCGTCAGAAAGAAAATCTGCCACGCGGCATACCCAACCGCGTGCAGGCGGCGAAGCGTGTCGGCGGTATAGGACGGCCCCGGCCGAACCAGTTCGATGTCGCTGGCGACCAGATAGGGGTGCGCCGCGCACACCATGGCGACCATCGCGAACCGGTGGAACGGAGAGGCCGCCGGACCCGCGGCGCGGTGCGGCGGTGCCAGCGACGGGATGAGCAGGATCTCGTCGAGCGAGAGCATGCGGCGTGCGGCATCGGCCACGGCCAGATGGCCGAGGTGGATCGGATCGAAGGTGCCGCCGAGGACGCCCGTGCGTCGCGCGGTCGTCACTGGTCAGGAGACGGAGGGGAAAGGTGCCGCCACATGGCTTCGACCAGTGCGCTGACGCCTTCACCGGTGACGGCCGAGATCCGATAGAGCGGAATGCGCCGCGTTGCCAGGTGCGCCTCCAGCCGATCCACGGCCTCGGGATCAGCCACCACGTCCATCTTGTTGGCCGCCGCCAACTGAGGTTTGTCGGCCAGTTCCGGACGGTACAGCTCGAGTTCGCGCCGGATCGTGTCGAAGTCTACCACCGGATCACGCCCGGTGGCGCCCGAAACATCGATCATGTGAATCAGCAGACGCGTCCGCTCGAGATGCCGGAGGAACTGATGGCCGAGCCCCAGTCCGCGGTGTGCGCCCTCGATGAGTCCCGGCACATCGGCCACGACGAAGGAGCGGTTGTCGCTCAGGGCGACCACGCCGAGATGCGGCGTCAATGTCGTGAACGGGTAGTCGGCGATCTTGGGTTTGGCGGCCGAGATGCGAGCGATGAGCGTCGACTTGCCGGCATTCGGGAATCCGACCAGACCTACGTCCGCCAGCAGCTTCAACTTCAGGCGCAGCAGCTTGATTTCGCCAGGAATCCCCGGATCGGCACGCCTCGGCGCCCGGTTGGTCGCGCTCGCGAAGCGCGCGTTACCGCGGCCGCCCTGGCCGCCGGCGGCAATCCTGAAACGCTCGCCTGCCACCGTCAAATCGGCGACCTCGACTGGTTCGCCGCCATCCTCGGACACTTCCAGCACAGTGGTGCCCACCGGCACATCGAGCGGCAGGTCCTTGCCGTTTTTGCCATGGCAGTTCGAGCCCATGCCGTGCTGGCCGCGCTGGGCACGGAAGTCGGGATGGAAGCGGTAGGTCACCAGCGTGTTCACGTGCGGGCTGGCAACCAGGAACACCGAGCCCCCGTCGCCGCCGTCACCCCCGCTTGGGCCGCCGCGCGGCACGAACTTCTCGCGCCGAAACGCCACGCACCCGCGGCCCCCGTCGCCTGCGGACACGCGGACGTCGACTTCGTCAACAAACATGCGGCCTCACGGTAACACACCCCACAAGCCGGGCCTCGACAAAGCGGCGGACCTCAGCCAGATCTCGTGCGACCACCACGCCGTCCGGCACGCGCCATTCGACCAGCTGATCGCCAAAAAACGCGATAACGGGCTTTCCGTACCGCACGGCCAGCTCCACCTCAGATTGCGTCCCTTCGCCGCCGGGCAACGCGACCACAACATCCGAACTGAGCACGTTAATGTGATTGCGGCTGCGCGCGTCGGCGCCACTGATCCCGCTCAGCGGTAGATGCGTGAAGATGGCAATCTCGACCCACTGATTCGGGTACCCCGTCCGTGGGACCGGCCCGCCATCTTGAAGATCTGACGGCAGCACGCCAACCACGAGCCCGGCCCGGGGCGAGACGCGTGCGAACGCTCGGCTCACCGCCTCCATCGCAGCCACGCCGCCACCGGTCAGCAGGTGAACGCCTATGCCGGCGAGAAAGCGGCCCAGTGGCTCGGCGAGCTCGTCATAGGACCGGCTGCTCGATCCCATCACGCCGACGACCGGCCGGCGCCTGGCGCTGCTCGTCATGATGTCCTCTTACGTCCGCGACCCGCGAAATTGAGACTGACATGAGAAATTGGGTCTGACCCCATTTTCCGTCATGAGCAGCGGGGCTTGGCCCCAATTCTCCTGCGGCGTCCGTACACACGAAAGCCACGGGTGTGGACCCCGTGGCCTGTCGGGCACTGACTACTCTTCGACGATCGGCACGATGCTGATCGAGCGGCCGCCGCGGCCGTGGTCTTCGAACTTCACCACGCCGGCGATCTTGGCAAACAGCGTGTCGTCTTTGCCCAGACCGACATTGAGCCCCGGCCTGAACTTGCGGCCTCGTTGCCGAACCAGGATTGACCCGCCCGAGACGATGTTGCCGCCGAATCGCTTGACGCCGAGGCGCTGCGAGTTGCTGTCGCGGCCGTTACGGGAACTGCCCTGTCCTTTTTTATGTGCCATCTCTGGTGGTCCTGTCTAGATCTGGATGCCGGTGATGCGCACGCGGGTCTGGTCAGCGCGGAACCCGTGGGTCCGGCGTTCCTGCTTGCGGCGCTTGCTCTTGAACACCCGGATCTTCGGCCCGCGGGTCTGATCCTCGACCACCCCGACCACCTTGGCGCCGGCCACATAGGGCGCACCCGCCACGACCTCGCCGCCGTCCTTGGAGACGAACAGCACTTGATCAAAGGTCACTTCGGCACCCTTGTCGCTGGCCATCCTGTCGATGGTCACGACGGTCCCGGGCTCCATTTTGAACTGATGTCCGCCGTTCTGAACGATCGCGTACACGCGTCACCCCTCACTGATAATCCGCGCCGGGCGCTCTCCGGAAGGCTCCGGCGGCAGCGGCGCAAACATTGATACTACCAGAAGAGAGGCGTTAGACGCTAGGCGTTTGGCGTTAGGGAGGCGTCAGGCGTCAGGCGTTGGACAGCGTTCTTCCCTATCGCCTCACGCCTCGTCCCTCGCGCCTCTACTTGAGCAGCGTCCTGGTCCCCTTGATTGTCTGGCTGCTCAGCGTCGACAGGAACGCCGGAACCAGCCGGTCCATCAGCTCAAAATAGGTCGACAGGGCCGGGTTGCTCTGCTCGGCGCTATAGAGCACCTCCTCGCGGAAGGTCTCGGTGTAGAGCACCACACCAGTGCGTCCGTCGATGAACATGAATTTCGGCTTCAGGATGAAGCCCTTGCGCTCCATGTAGGTGCGGACCGGGACGACCTGGCGGCGGCCGAACGTGTCGTAGACCTCCTGCTCGCGCTGCACATACCCGGATGTGGCCTGCGGCGTGAACATGACGGTGCCGGTGACGATGAGCGGCGACTGGAACTCTTCGCCGATCTTCTTCCAGTACGCGGCATTGGTGAACAGAGGCTCGAATGCCTGCAGGTCCCGGTCTTCCTTGATGACTTTCGGCAGATCGACGACAGGGGCCGTGCTCGCCGGATCCGCCTGCCCGGCCAGGTGGTTCTTTGCCGCCACTTCCCTCAACGGCAGCACGTCGGCGTCGATGACCTTCAGGCTCGACTTGTTCTTGAGCTGGTTGCGCAGGAGGCGGACGGTCTCCAGGTTCGCGTCCACGTCCTCTGTGCCGCCGGCCACGAAACCCGCGACGAACACGCGCGAGAACGCCGCGACGTCGAGCTTCGGCTTGATCGGCGTTTCGACCGGCACCTCGAACATCGTGGTGCAAGCGCTGGCCGCCAGGACGAGCGCCGCGCTAGCGAGACGGTTGGCGATTCGCACGATCGTTGATTTCCTTGAACAAGTCGAAGTTCTGCTTGATGTAGACGTTCTTCGGATCGAGTTCGAGCGCGCGCTCGTACGCTTTCTTGGCTTTGTCAAAGAGGCCGGCCGTCTCATACGCCACGGCGAGGTTGTTGAACGCCGCGGCATAGGTCGGGTCGAGCTCGACGGCGCGTTCCCACCGGTAGATGGCTTCTTTCCACAGGCCCTGCTCGGCGACTTTGATGCCGAACTCGACCTGGGACCTGGCCTCCTTACGGTCGGCGGCCGACGCGATGGTTGCAGAAACTGCCACAGTCGCCAAGGCTAACGTGAGCGATTTTTTCAATCGGTTCATAGACACCATGGGCGCCATTTCTCACGTACACGATAGAGGCAGGCGGATCTACAGCCACTATAACCCCCGATCCGATGGGGCGCAAGCAGCCCGACAGCACAGCCCGGCGGTGGTATGGTCCTCGCATCAGCGCACCGTCGATGGCGAGCCTCAGGGAGATCGTCGCGCTGTCGTTGCTATGGACGGAGACCCCCCGTGTGCCCGCCGGGACGTCGGCTGCCTGCGACCTTGAACAGGCGCTTGAGATGGCTGGTATCGGCCCTCTGGGAGGAGCGTGCGAGCGGCTCCTCGAGCGGGCCGATCTGGCGCTGGCCGAGAGCGCGGCGCGCGGGCTACAGCCCGTGATCCGTGGCGGGGAGGGCTATCCGGCCAGTCTCGCGGCGATTCCCGATGCACCACCGGTGCTCTGGACCCGTGGAGTCCTCGGGCGCGTCGAACTGGCCGTCGCCATCGTCGGTTCGCGAACCGCCACACCGCATGCGCTCGACGTCGGGTTCCAGCTCGGGGAGGGGCTGGCGCGCGCCGGTCTGGTGGTGGTCAGCGGCATGGCTCGGGGCGTGGATTCAGCGGCCCACCGCGGAGCGCTCCACGCTCGGGGCCGGACCATCGCCGTGCTGGGCTGCGGCGCCGACATTGTCTATCCAGCCGAACATGCCCAATTGGCCGCGCGCATCAGTCAGTCGGGCGCCCTGGTGAGCGAACTACCGCCAGGAGCGCCACCGCTGGGGTGGCATTTCCCGCGGCGCAACCGGATCATCAGCGGACTGAGCCTGGGCGTTGTCGTGGTCGAGGCCGCCGCCGACAGCGGATCGCTCATCACCGCCAGGTGCGCGCTCGACCAGAATCGCCCGGTGATGGCCGTGCCGGGCGGCGTGTTGAGCGGCCGCAACAGGGGCGCGCACGCCCTGATCAAGGACGGCGCCCGCGTGGTGGAAGGGGTGAGCGACGTCCTGGAGGAACTGCGTCTCGAAATCCTGACGGCCGACGACCCGGTTGCGCGGCTCTCCCACCCGGCCAACGACCCATTGCTGCGCGTCATGATCGAAGGAGAAGCGTACCTGCTCGAGGCGCTTTGCGCCGAAACAGGCCTGGATCCTGCCAGGGCTCTCGGCCGGTTGGCCGAGCTCGAACTGGCCGGCTGGATCCGCCGGGCAGGCGGGGGCCGATTCGTGAAGCCCGGCTCGAACGTGCTAAGGTAGCGGAAATCTGGACTATCTGCAGGAGTTCAATGGCGAAGCCACTGGTGATCGTCGAGTCGCCGGCCAAAGCGAAGACGCTGGCGCGGTTTCTGGGAAACAAGTTCCGTATTGAAGCCAGTTACGGGCATGTCCGGGATCTGCCGGAGCGGGCATCGGAAGTGCCGGCCGAGATTCGCGAGAAGTCCTGGGGCCGGATGGGTGTCGACACGGATGGCGACTTCACGCCCTACTACGTCGTCCCCGCCGGCAAGAAGAAACACGTGGCGGCGCTCAAGGCGGCGTTGAAAGACGCATCGGAGCTCGTGCTGGCGACCGACCCCGACCGCGAGGGCGAGTCCATCAGCTGGCATCTGAAGGAGATCCTCAAGCCCAAGGTCCCGGTTCGCCGCATCGCGTTCCACGAGATCACCGAAGAAGCGATTCGGGAGGCGCTCGAGTCGAACCACGGTCTGGACGAGAACCTCGTGAGGGCACAGGAGAGCCGGCGGATTCTCGATCGTTTATACGGGTACACGCTGTCGCCGGTGTTGTGGAAGAAGGTGCAGACCGGCTTGAGCGCGGGCCGCGTGCAGAGCGTGGCCGTCCGGCTGCTCGTGGAGCGCGAAGAGGCCCGGCGGGCGTTCCGTTCCAGCACTTATTGGGATCTCGAAGCCCGCCTGGCATCTGGCGGACGGGAATTCGTCGCGACGCTGGTTCGCGTGGGCGACGAGCGGGTGGCGACCGGGAAGGATTTCGACCCGGTCACCGGGCTGCTGGCCAGCAAACGCGTGCGGCATCTGGACGAGGCCGGCGCCCGCCGCCTTGCCCAAGCGCTCACCACCAATCTGCCATGGCAGGTGACGTCGGTCGAAGCCAGGCCCGGCGTCGAACGGCCGGCACCGCCGTTTACGACCTCCACGCTGACCCAGGAGGCGAGCCGCAAACTCGGGTTCTCGACCGAGCGCACCATGCAGATCGCGCAACGGCTGTTCCAGGGCATCGAGATCGGCGGGGGCGAAATCGAAGGCCTCATCACGTATCACCGCACCGATTCCACGACGCTCAGCGAGAAGGCGATCAAGGAGGCTGCTCGGGTCATCCGCGAGATGTTCGGCGACGAGTACTACACCGGTCCGCGGCGCTACCAGACGCGCGTGAAGAACGCCCAGGAAGCGCACGAAGCGATTCGGCCCACCGACTTCCGCCAGGCGCCGCAGCAGTTGGCGGGCGTGCTCGATGCCGACGAACTCCGGGTGTACGAACTTGTCTGGAAGCGCACGATGGCCTCGCAGATGCCGGACGCGCGCGTGTTGAAAACGCTCGTCGAGATCACAGGGCGTGGCCCCGACGGAGAACCGTGTGCGATGACCGCCAGCGGCAAGGCCATCGAGTTTGCCGGGTTCCGGCGCGCCTACGTCGAAGGCAGCGACGACCCCGAGGCCGAGCTGGCCGATCAGGAGTCGATTCTGCCGACGATGAAGCAGGGCGATCGGATCGCGCGCGCTGGGGCGGCCGACGGCGCGGGTGTGGCGCTGGCCAGCCTCGATCCGAAGGGCCACGAGACCCAGCCGCCCGCCAGGTATACGGAGGCGGCGCTCATCAAGGAACTCGAGCAGGCCGGCATCGGCCGCCCTTCGACGTATGCGCCGACCATCGCGACGCTCGACCGCCGGGCCTACATGTTCCGCCAGGGCAAGGCCCTGGTGCCGAGCTTTTCCGCATTCGCGGTGATCCACCTGCTCCGCCGTCACTTCGGCGATTACGTCGATGTGGGTTTCACCGCGGAGATGGAAGAGGATCTCGACCAGATCTCCAACGGCGAGCGCGACTGGCTGTCATTCATCAAGGCGTTCTATCGGGACGGCGAAGGCGGCCATCCCGGACTCGAGCCGATGGTGAGACGTGAGGAATCGAAGATCGACTACCCGACCCTCGAGGTCGGGCAGGACACGGACACCCAGGAGACCGTGCGCGTTCGCATCGGACGGTACGGACCGTTCCTTCAGCGTGGCGAAGGCGGAGCCGGCAATACGGCCACGCTGCCCAAGTCGCTGCCGCCAGCCGATCTGACCATTGAGAAGGCGCTGGCGCTGCTCAAGGTCAAGGCCGAGGGGCCGCGCGAGCTGGGCCCGGATCCGGTCTCAGGGCTTTCGGTGTCCGTGCAACACGGGCGCTTCGGGCATTACGTCCAGTTGGGCGAGACGCCGCCGCGCGTCAAGGGCAAGAAGCCCGAGATGCCGAAACGGGCGTCGATTCCTGCCGGCATCAGTCACGCCGAGATCACGCTGGCCGAGGCGTTGCAACTGCTGAGCCTGCCGCGCGATGTTGGCGCCCATCCGGGTGATGGCGAGATCATCGTCGCGAGTCGCGGGCGATTCGGCCCGTACGTGAAACACGGCGACCAGTTCCGCTCGCTCGAGGATGGCGACGATGTGTTCACCATCACCCTGGAGCGAGCCCTGGCGTTGCTCGCTGCGCCGAAGGTGTCGCGTCGTCGGACGATGACGAAGGCCGTGATCCGGTCGCTCGGAAATCGTCCCGATGGCGGAGCCGAGATCAAGCTGATGGACGGCCGCTACGGCCCGTATGTCACCGACGGCACGGTGAACGCTTCGTTGCCGAAGAGTGCCGATCCGGCTGCTCTCTCGATCGCCGACGCCGTCGAGTTGCTGAACGCCCGCGCGACGGCAGGGCCGGGAAAGCGAGGTCGGACACCGGCTGCAGGACGTCAGAAGCCGGCAGGACGACGGAAGAAATAAGAAGAGAACAGACAGGAGTGAGTAGTCGGTAGACGACGCCGGCGTTCCAGAGGTGCGCGCGCTGAGATCAGCGGGATGGCGGTTCCTCCGCGTCCCCGCTCACGCAAGCCGGCAAAACGCGCCTTACCGGGATCCGTCGCCGACCTTACGTTTTGGGGAGGCGCCGCTTCACACTTAGCCGAGGTACCCCGAGAGCTAAGTGCGCATGGAAACGCCACGGTGTGGCGTTTCCCGCGGAGAATATCCCCCAGCCGGTCCTGGCCCTCGCGGCACGTTTTGCAGACTACCGCCCTTCGACTTCGCTCAGGACTTCGCTGTCGGCTTGGTTCGAGGGGCCGCTTCGGAAGCCGCCATCCCGAGCCTTCTGGGCTACGCGCGAGGAGCAAGAATCAGGGCTCGCATGGCATACGTTCGAATTGTTGGCGGCGGGCTTGCCGGGTGCGAGGCCGCGTGGCAGATCGCCCGGCGAGGCGTGCCTGTCACGCTCTACGAGATGCGGCCCTCCCGGCCGACCGACGTCCACCGGACCGCCAACCTTGCCGAACTGGTCTGCAGCAACTCATTCCGCGCCGACAAACTCGACAACGCCGTTGGTCTCCTGAAGGAGGAGATGCGTCGCCTCGATTCGCTGGTGATGCGCGTGGCGGATGTCGTGCGTGTGCCCGCCGGCGCGGCGTTGGCGGTCGATCGTGATCGGTTCGCGATCGAGATGACCCGGGAGATTCAACAGCATCCGCTCATCACCGTGCGCCGCGAGGAAGTCGACCGCATCCCGGCATCGGGCGACGATGACGGTCCGGTCGTCATCGCGACCGGTCCACTGACCTCCGACTCCCTGTCGAACGACATCCGCGAGTTCGTGGGGCAGAGCCATCTCTATTTCTTTGACGCGATCAGCCCCATTGTCTCTGCCGAGAGCATCGACATGAGCAGGGTCTTCAGGGCGTCGCGGTGGGGAAGAAGCCTCGGTCCGAAAGACGATGCCGACGGTCCCACCTGCGGTGATGACGGCAGCGAGGGCGACTATCTCAACTGTCCGATGACCGCCAACCAGTACGGCGCGTTCTACGACGCACTGACGCATGCCGAATCGGCGACGGTTCATGACTTCGACCGCGAGCACTTTTTCGAGGGGTGCCTGCCGATCGAGGTGCTGGCGCACAGGGGACCCGACACGCTGCGCTTTGGACCGATGAAGCCAGTGGGCTTGCCCGATCCGCGCACGGGGCGGCTTCCGTATGCCGTCGTGCAACTGCGCCAGGACAACCTCGCCGGCGACCACTACAGCTTCGTCGGGTTCCAGACGCAGCTCAAGTGGAGCGAACAGACGCGGGTGTTGCGGCTGATTCCGGGCCTCGAGCGGGCCGAATTCGTGAGGCTCGGCATGGTGCACCGCAACACGTACATCAACGGCCCTGCGGTGCTCGCGGAGACCTGGCAGACCCGCGCGCGTCGCGACCTTTTGTTTGCTGGCCAGATCTCCGGCGTCGAGGGCTATGTCGAATCGGCGGCGTCGGGGCTCGTCGCCGGGATCAGCGCCGCATCGCTCGCGCAGGGGCGGCAGCCGACCGCACCGCCACGGACGACGGCGATGGGCGCGCTGGCGTACTATGTGTCTCACGCGACGTCGGCGGGATACCAGCCGAGCAACATCACGTTTGGCATCATGGAGCCGCTGCAGAAGCCGCCGCGAAACAAACTGGCGCGCAAGCTGGCGATCTCGGAGCGGGCGCTGGCGGATCTGGCGGCATGGGTCGGGGGTCGATGAAAGATCATCTCCGGTCGTTTCTCGACTTTCTCCGCTTGAACCGGGGCGCCTCGCCGCACACGGTGCGCGCCTACGAGAGCGACCTGTCGCAGTTTCTCGACTTCCTTCCCATTCACAACGGCAAGTCCAGAAGTGAACAGCAGCCCATAGATTGCGACGTGGCCGCCATCCGATCGTTTCTCGCCGAACTCTATCGGACCCACAGGTCCCGCAAGAGCGCCGGTCGGAAACTGGCGGCGGTCCGGGCGTTCACCCGCTACCTCCGTCGCGAGGGATTGATCGAGGGCGATCCGGGTGCGCTGGTCGCCACGCCGAAGTTCGAGGACAAGCTGCCGGCGCACCTCGAGATTGACGAGATGACGGCGCTCATCGAAACGCCGGATACCTCGACGCCGCTCGGACGACGGGATCGCGCGATGCTCGAGCTGTTTTACGCGTCCGGGCTGCGGCTGAGCGAGCTGGTGGGTCTCGATCTGGATGACGTGAATCTCGGCAGCCGCCTGGTGCGCGTGCTCGGCAAGGGCAGCAAGGAGCGGATTGTCCCCTTCAATCAAAGCGCGACCGACGCGTTGCGGGCGTATCTCAAGGACCGCCCCATGCTCGAACAACAGGCATTGCAGCAGAAGGAAGGGCCGCCGAAATCACCCGCGCGGCTGGGTCCGCCGCGACGCCTGCCGCGGGGTTCGGCAGGCGCCAGCCCGCTATTCCTCAACGCCCGCGGCGGGCGGCTGACGGGCCGAAGCGTGCATCGGCTGGTGTGCCAGTACGTGTCGCAGTGCAGTGTCCAGTGTGGCATCAGTCCACACGCGCTACGGCATTCGTTCGCGACGCACCTGCTCGAGCGGGGTGCGGACCTGCGAGCAATTCAGGAACTCCTGGGGCACGCGCAGTTGTCCACCACGCAGCGCTATACGCACGTCAGCGCCGCGCAATTGATCGACGTCTACCGCCGCGCGCACCCACGAGCAAGAGAACAGTAGGGGCGCGATTCATCCGCCTTCGCGTAAAGCTCCGGCGGACCGCCGTAGCCTTGGCGGAGGTGGTCGCGCCCGGGACCTCACCGCCTTCGCGCGAGGATCCGATACGCCACAATCGCGGTCACGAGCGACGGCAGCGTTCCGCCCCACGAGCTGGCGAGATAATAGGCCAGGCTTCCGAGCGCCCATGCCACCACGCCCGGCACCAGGACTCCGCGATACGGCCCAGTGGCGTCGTACAGATCAGGCACGTGAGGCGCCGGGTGGCCAAACCGGAAGTGGGCCAGCAGCACGCCACCGACCGGCACCAGCACGCCGCCCAGCACCACCATGAACTCGGCGTACCGATCCAGCCACGCCCCGGAGAGCAGTCCCAGGAGCGTGCCGATGATGCCAATCGACCAGACCGACCACTGGGCGCCCATCCGCGGCACCAGACTCTTCCAGGCCAGCCCCGACATGTAGATGTTCACGAAGTTGGTGGTGACGGTGGCCAGGACCATCAGCACGGCGCCCACCCATCCGAGGCCAATGGCCGCCATCATCGCACCCGGGTCGGCAGTGCCCGCCACGCGTGCGGCGGCAAGACCAAGCGGCATCATCCAGAGGCTGGTGAGCAGCAGCCCGAGAAACACCGCCCACGCGCTCTTCCGCTCGGAACGGGTGTAGCGGGAATAGTCCGCAAACATCAGAATCCACGACACCTGATAGCCGACGACGATGTCGAATCCGCGAAACCACGGGGTGGGCTGTGCGGCTGGAACTGTCAACGGCACCAGATGCGGGGGCGCCTGAATGACAGCCCAGGTCATCGCGCCTCCAACCAACAGCAGCAACGGCACCGCAATCCGATCGGCCAGGCCCACGGCACGCGGGCCGAGCGCGACCACGGCGGTCGACACGAGGCCGAGGCCGGCAATCCACAGCGGCACGGCTGTCGGACCGCCCAGCAGGCGCGCGCCAACCGACGCGGCAATGACATTGTTGACGGCAATCCACGCGAAGTTGGTGATGTAGAGCAGGGCGGCGACCAGGCCCGCGCCGCGAACGCCCAGCGCCGCGCGCGCCGCGATGACCGACGGCACGCCCAGCCGCGGACCGAGGATGGCCAGCGACGCGACGAGCAGCGAGCCGCCGGTGGCGCCGGCCACAATCAGGATCAGCGCCGAGGTCGAACGGAAGTCAGTGGAGAGCGCCGCGCCCACCTGCAGGGTCGTGGCGACGATATTGGCGCCGGCGAAGATCCAGAATATATCGAGCGCGCGTTGAGTCCGCGCGCTCGAGGGAATCTGACCGATATCCGCCGGATTCATGTCGGCAGTGGAAGGTGGTGGAGCCGGTTACGCCAGTCTCTTGTCCTCTTCGGCATTGCCGCCTTTGGCGCGCAGCGTCTTGATGCTCCGCTCGATGCGCTCGGCGAGCTCGCGCTCGGCCTTGAGTGCTCTCAGCGTGCGCTGACCGTCGGTGACCAGTCCGCCGAGGCCGGCGAGATCCTGCGCCACATGTTCGACGACGGCCTTTTGCTCCGAGACCAGTTCGAGATTCAATCGGACGTCCTCGAGCAGATTGACCACGGAGGTGGTCTTGCTGTAGACGTCTTCGACCTGCGCCCTGCGGATCGCGATCTGGTTGATCTGCTCGTTGGTCTGACTGGTGGTGGCCAGCAACGCGTCCACGCGCTCCTTCATCGCCGAGAGTGCCGTGCGCTGTTCAGTGAGCTGCATCAGATCGGCCCGGCACTTCGCCGAGACTTCGTGAACGCCTTCGACCTCGCGCCGGACGGCGTCGACCACCGCAATGCGCCCGCCGACCGCTTCGATCGTGCGGTCGAGATCTTCGGAGAGTTGCTTTACGGCGTTGAGCTTCTCTTCGAAGCCCGAGATGGTTCGTTCCATGAACGCCAGTTGTGAACGCCGCTGTTCGAGCTGGCGCAAGACGCCCTCGAGCCGGCGCGACTGATAGTCTGACGCCGTCGCCTGCGCAGCCACGTCGCGCTGACGCACCTGCACGCGGGTCAGTTCCTCGATCAGTTCGTCTTTGGTCTGCGTGGCTCGCCGCAACTCCTCGGTGAGTCCCTGCACCTGTGTCAGGCTGGCTGCCACCTCAGTCGACGCGTCGCGGTTGGCCGTCAGCAGCTCGGTCAGCCGCCGTTCCTGCTCGGCCAGCACGGCGTCTTCCTTCTGCGCTTCCTTGAAGCGGGCGTGGGCCTTCTCAATCTGCGACTTGATCGCCGAGATCTCAAGGCGGAGCGGCACCAGCGCCTTCTGGACGGCGGCGACGGCTTCGAGCTTCTGCTGCACGTCGGTGACCTGCACGCCGACGTTGTCGCAGATGCTCTTCAAGCTGTCGATCTCGGCGCGACGGTTCAGTTGGTCCGCCAGCTTGGTGTCCACGTCGCCGGCCAGGGCGTAGAGCGCGTTGACGCGCTGTTCCACCTTTTCCACAAACTTGTAGGTATTGGCGACCCGCGTCATCTGGCGATCCAGTTCGTCGGCCAGCACGACGAGGTTCGACGCCCGGTGCACACCTTCGTCGATGATGGTCAGGCGCGACGTAATCGTGTCCATCTTGGATTCAAGTTCGGGGACATTCGCGCGGAACCCCTCGAACCGGTCGACAAACCTCCCGAGCGCTGTGCGATCCGCGTCGAGACGCTCGACCAGTTGCGCCGCCGCCTGGTGCGCCTTGTAGAACTCGATGATGTCGGCCCGGAGCGTCTCGAGGGTCTCGCGGAGCTGATTCAGGTTCTCGAACTGCACGCGTGTTCTGGTGGACAGATCGTCGACTTCGTCGAGCCGCTCGCGAAGTCCGTCAAACTGCGTCTGGCGCCGCTGCACCTCGTCGACCTGGCCGGCCAGGCTCGAGGCGAGCACTTCCATGGTCGTGAATTGCTGGGCCATCGCGGCCAGCGCGTGGTCCTTCGCCGTGACGTTCTCGACCGATCGCTCGACGTCGGCGATGCCGGTCTGGATCGTGCGGATGCGCTGGTCGAAACTGTCGAGCTCCTTGCGTTCGAGCGCCAGCCGTTCGTCATAACTGCGGATGAAGTCGGTCAGGACGCCGCGGTCGCGGTCCATCCGGGCAAGATCCTGCTGGAACGCGTCCTTCGCTTTCATCGCCGCGTCCACCTGCGCCGTCGTCTCGCGCGCGAGTCTTTCGAGTCGTTCCGCCGTTTCCTCGGCGCTCGCGACGAACTTCAGGCCCTCGTTCAACTTGGTGACCTGTGCGTCCATGCTCCAGACCATCTCGTTGAGGCGGCTCGATTCGACAATCGCGTGCTCGATCGTCTGCTTCTGCGTCTCGAGCGTCTTGGTCTTCTGCGACACGTGCTCGGCCAGCTGGTTGAGCGCCGACAGGCGTTCCTTCGTCGTCCGGCTCAGGTCCTCGAGCGCGGTGAACGACGCCAGCTTCTTCTCGATGTCCTTGGCGGTCTCCATCGTGATGTTGGCGTGGTCGCGCGCCTCGCGCGAGGTGTCGCGGAACTTCCCATAGTCCTGCGTCAACTGCGAGCCCAGCGATCTCAGCTGTTCGAATTCCGTCTTGAGGCCGGAGAACCGATCGGTCGCATCCTTGACTTCGCCGCTGGCCTGCTGCAACTGGTCGCGAAGCTCCTCGAACCCCTGCTGATCCCGCTTCAGGGCCTCGAGAGTGGTTCGCGTTTGCACCTCCTGCGCGGAAACCTGCTGCACCAGCGCGCGGTACTGCGCGATCTGACCTTCTGGTCCCAGCAGTTGCTGGGCGGTCTGCTCGGCTTCGGCCAGCGTGTCGGTGAGGCGATTGACACGCGCATCGACGGATTCGAGATCCGTGATGCGGGCCAGCAGACCTTCCACCCGCCCGGTCAGACCCTGCACCTGTTCGATCAGGACACGGGTGTCCTCACGCGTGGTCTCGAGGGATCGATCGACCTGGGCCATGTCCGTCTTCTTGCTTGCCAGATCGGCCAGGACCCTAACCGTCTCCTCGCGCTCCTGCTTGGCCTTGGCCAGCAGTTCGCGCAGCTCGTTCAGCTTCTTGAGCGAGTCGAGCATCATCATTCTCCTGCGCGCGTCCGGATGACGCGCCGACCTCTTCCGCGCTTACGTCCGGCCATCAGGCAGACGTCGGATCCACCTGTCCCTTCACGGTGTCGGCCGATCGGGCCCCGCGGATTAGACCCGATGCCGGCCGGACACGGTCCTGGTCGCGTGGAACCTGGACCCTGGCCCGTGCGTTGATCCGTGAAAGGGTAGCTCCGAATTGACCGGACCGCAAATGGAGGATCTGTGACCCGACGAAAGAAGCTCGACATCATGATGCCCGTCGTCAGCGGGCTGGCCTGCGCCGTCAGTGCATACACCACCCAGCAGGGGCTGGCGACCGCCACCTCGGACCTGCTGGTGTCGGTGGGGGTCGCGCTGACCGGCGGGGCGTTTTTGTTCGTGTTTTCCTTGTTTCTCATGTGGCGATTTCCCTATGCCGACTCGAACCGGCAGATCGGCTACGGCATCGTCGCCGTGGTGGTGATGGTGCTGGCGTTTGGTTTTTCGACGCAGTGGAGCGTGATCGCCATGGGTGGGAAGGATGCGCTGAGCATCCATATGCAGCGGGTGCTCAACCAGGCTGACGTCGAATCGCTCCGGCTGCTGCGCCAGGCGACGCTCGAAGCCAACCTGGCGCCTCAGTTGGCGAGCCTGGGCCAGCAGTATGAGGATCTGGCCAGCCGTGAAACCCGAGGCGCGTTCTCGGGGTTGCGGGGTGAAGGCAGCGTCGTGGCGACGCTGCGGAACATGTCGCAGATGTTCGCGAACCTGAGCCGCATGGTCAAGGGCGTCGATGGCGAGAAGAAGGCGCTGTATGACCGCTACAAGGAGTTGACGGCAGAGGCCCGCAAGGTGGCGTCGGACACCGAGGCGGCCGACGTGCGCGAGGGCGACAAGATCCGACGCAACAACCTGGCCTTCAGCCGCATTCTGGGCGAGATCAACGAGGTGATGACCAGGATGGGAGAAAAATCGTCGGCGGCCTACGTCCGGGTGGTCAACCAGAACCTGGGATCGTTGACGACGACGGCCCGGTCCGACGACACCGCCGAGCAGAAGCAAGCGCTGGTCCGGCTGGAGCTGCTCAAGGAAGCCGCCGTCAAGGTTGTGACGCAGATTGCCGGGGGACGGCCATCCGAAGAGGAGAGCAAGACTCAGACATTCATGATGATCCCGGCCGCTCATGCGGTCTGGGTGTACAAGAACGACGTGTTTTATGCCTGGTCCGGCGGCATCGCGCTCGATGCGATTCCCACGATCTTCGTCGTGCTGCTCTCACTCGGGCGGCCGATTGAAGATGAGGAAAAGGAGCGGGAGGCGCGCACCGCCCCTGTTCCGAGGAGTGCATCCACGCCGCGCCCCGTGACGGCTCCGGCCAGCTGGCCCGGCGGGGGAGCAGGGGGTCACGCCGCCAATCGGGGGTGAGGCGCGATCGCTGCCGTGATATCCTGCCGCGGCCGAAAAGGGAGTAGATCGTCGCCCGCGCCAATGCGTGATGCCTGGCGGCACACAACCCCCGGTCGTGCGGCTTGCCGTCTGGCCGCGCTTCGAGTGAGAATCTTGAGAAGGAGATCGCAGATGACCCTCAGAAACATGTTCGCATTCGCGGTGGCGTTTTCGTTTGCCGTGGTGGTGGGATCGGCTCAGGCGCCCAGCGCACCGGCCAAGCCGAAACAGGAACAGAAGAAGATCCAGAAGGTGAAGCTGTCGTTCGACGACAAGGGCTACGTCGTGACGCCCTCGACGCTTACCAAGGGCGTGCCCGTCGAGATGGACGTGGATCTGGATACGGTCAAGGGGTGTATGCGCACGGTGGTGATCGCGTCCTTGAACGTGAAGAAGACGGTCAAGACCGGAGATACGCTGATTGAGTTCACGCCGGACAAGACCGGGAACGTGCCGGTGATTTGCGGCATGAACATGGGGAAGGGCGCATTTACGGTCGTCGATCCGAAGTGACCGGAGAGCGGCGCCGGGTCTCTCCCTGGTGCTGCATTGCCTGCCCGCTGCCACAGGACCCGCCATGCACCGCCCGGTGAAGAGCTTCGACTACGCCCAGGCCCTCAAGCAGGGGCATCAACTCCCGTTGCTGCGCTACCTGAACGTCGATCGCTACGTGCATCGGCCCGTGGGTGCCCTGATTGTGCGGGCGATCTACTCCACGAGCGTCACCCCGAATCAGCTCACGTATGCGTCGTTTGTGCTGGGCGCCATCGCCGCGGCCTGTTTCTGCCAGGTGCCCCGGGCCTTCGTGGTGGCTGGGGCGTTCATCCAGCTCGCGGCCAGTTTCATTGATTCGGCCGATGGCATGCTGGCCAGAGCCAAGGGCATGCAGAGCCGGTTTGGGGCGACGCTGGACCTGATGCTCGATCGCATCGGCGATCTGCTCCTCTACGGGTCGACCATCGTTGCCTACTACCACGTCACCGGCGACGCGCGCCTCGCGATTGCCGGCCTGATTGGCCTCGCCCTGTTCAACCTGCAGGTCACGCTCTACTACCTGGTCGAGCAGTACAGGAAGGCGGAGCGGACCGGGATGTCCGGTGAAACGCGCGCCCTGCTCAGCTGGCTGATCGTCGTCTGCGCGCTGGCCGGGCGATTCGAGATCCTGATGTGGGTGCTGGTGGTCGAACCGGTGGCGAACATCGTGTATCGGGTCTGGTACGTCCATCACCTTCCACCCGATCCGGCCTGACCCGACGGCACGCGCCGCTGCGCTCTACGCCTCCGGGCCAGGCGCCCGGCGCCGAGACGTCGGCTTCTCGATGCCGAGGGTTTTCATCTTGTAGTTGATGACGCGCGCGCTGACGTGGAGCAGATCTCCGGCATCCCGCTGGATCCAGTTGCACATCCGAAGCGCCTCGGTGATTGCCTGCCGCTCGATGTCTTCGAGCGCGACGCCGGTTGGCGGGATCCGCACGAGGGGTGTCGCCCCCGGGTGGCCGCCGACCGCGATGGTCTCACCCAGCCGCAAGTCCTCCACCGTGAGGACCGGCCCCTCGGTCAGCAGCACGGCCCGCTCAATCGCGTTCTCGAGTTCGCGGATGTTGCCCGGCCAGTTGTAGCGCGCCAGCAGCTTCTGGGCGTCGGGCGCGACGCCATCGATCTTCCTCTTGAGTTCGCCGGTGAACTTCCGCACGAACGTCGCGGTCAAGTCCGCAATGTCGTCTTTGCGATCGCGCAGCGGCGGCATCTCGACCGACACGACGTTCAGGCGGTAGAACAGGTCCTCGCGAAACTGGCCTGACGCCACCATCGCGGGCAGGTTGCGATTGGTTGCGGCAATCATCCGCACATCAACCTTGAGCGTCCGCGTGCCGCCCAGCCGCTCGAACTCGTGCTCCTGGAGCACACGCAGAATCTTGGCCTGCGTGTTCGGGCTCATGTCGCCCACTTCGTCGAGAAACATCGTGCCACCGTCGGCCTGCTCGAATCGGCCAACGCGCTGTTTGTCGGCGCCGGTGAACGCGCCCTTCTCGTGGCCGAACAGTTCCGACTCGAGCAGGTTTTCCTGCAGCGCCGCGCAGTTCACCCTGACGAAGTTGCGGTTCGCGCGCAGCGAGTTGTGGTGGATCGCGCCCGCGATCAGTTCCTTGCCCGTTCCCGTCTCGCCGCGAATCAGGACGGTCGTGTTGCTCTTGGCGACCTTGCGGACAATCCCGAGCACCTTCTGGAGCGCACCGGAACTGCCTACGATGGAGTCGAACTTGTAGATGTCGCCCTGCGTGTGGCGGAGGTAATCGAGTTCGTGGCGGAGCCGGCGCATCTCCAGCGCCTTCTCGATCTTGAGCTCCATCTCCTCGATCTCGAACGGCTTCTGCACATAGTCGAAGGCGCCGATCTTCATCGCCTCGACCGCGGTGCCGACCGATCCGAACGCGGTCATCAGGATGACGGCGCAGGTCGGATGCAGCGTCTTCGCCGTGCGCAGCACATCGAGGCCGTCGCTGCCGCCCATCTTGAGATCGCTCAACACGACTTCGAATTGGCTCTCGTGCAGCCGCTCGATGGCGGCATTCCCGTTGGGCGCTTCGTCCACGTCGTGGCCCGCCTCGGCCAGCGCGCGGGCAAGCCCCCGACGCAGGGCGTCGTGGTCGTCGGCAATCAGAATTCGGCCCATGACTGTCTCACCTTGTTAGTGCTTCAACTCGCCATTACCGTTGCGCATTCCTGCTGGGCGATTCGGTGAAGAACGCTCGCTCAGCACTAAGTCCTGAGTGAATGAACTCGTTGCCGAATTCATGAATCGAAGGGCTTAGAAGGCCAACTGCCCGGGCGTGCCCACCGGCAACATCACCGTGAACGTCGTACCGGCTCCGGGTGTGCTCGCCACATCAATTCGCCCGTCGTGCGCATCGACGATCTTTCGCACGATGGCCAGGCCCAGGCCCGATCCCTGGGGCTTGGTCGTGAAAAACGGATTGAAGATCCGCTCCGCAATCTCCGCCGGAATCCCCGGGCCGTCGTCGGCCACGATGACGACGACCGCGCGCGGGTGCATCTGGTCGTGCCCGGGCCGCTCGTGCGCCTCCACCCGGATACACCCGCGGCCGCCCAGCGCTTCGAGCGCGTTGATGAGCAGGTTGGTGACGAGCTGGCAGAGCTGATGGTGATCCCCGACGATGGGCGGCAGCGCCACCGGGACATTGACCTCGAGCCGGGTGCCGCGGCGGGCGAGCTCGCTCTCGGCCAGCGTGATCGCGTCCTGAACCACCCGGGCGATCGACGTGCGATCCACCTCCAGCCTGATCGGCCGCACGAACTCGAGCACCTCGAGCACGATGGCATTGGCCATCTTGGCCTCGCTGATGATGTCGCCCAGCATGCCCTGCAAATCAGCGCGATCAGCCACCTGGCGTCTGAGCAACCCCGCCATCACCTCGATGCTTGCCAGCGGGTTCTTCACCTCGTGCGCGATCATCGCGGCCATCTCGCCGAGCGCGGCGAGCCGATCGCGAAGCCGCTCGCGTTCCTCGGCCTGTTCCACCAGCGTCAGATCCTTGAAGAACAGGGCCGCGCCATACACCCGCCCCCGATGATCCCGAACCAGCGACAACGTGTAGCCGATGACGGTGTCGGTGGGCTTCAGCCGAAGTTCAGCCCGATTGGGCAGATGGCTCAAGTCGAACGCGCTGGCAAAGACGCGAAGCAGATCGGGATGGTCGCGCAGCAGTTCGCTGAAGTGGCGACCGACGTCTCCCGGTGTCTGGCGCACACCGAGGATGCGGTACGCCTCTTCGTTGATGGCGGAGATGGTGCCGTCCCGCGCGATCGCCATCACGCCGTTGCGCATGCTGGCGATCAGATCGCGAAAGAAGCGATTGTCGATCGACTTGGCCATGGCGTGTGTTCCGCCCTTGGCCCGGGGCCAGGGAGGTTGTGCGACGACAGAATTGTAATCCTCTTTCAGTCTTGTCATCGGTCGCCAGGCCATTCCGGAGTGATCGCCGCGAAATACGGCGATTTTGGTGATCCGGCCTGATGCCGGATCACCACGTCAACTGGGGATGAGCAAGGAGAATGCCTGTCAGTGCTTCTTGTCGAAGGGCACGAGCACGACGGGGGGAACGCCAGCGGCGCCGACGGCCGTGTTGAACTCCGCGAGCTCCGCGTCGAACACCGTCCGGAGCCGTTCGGTCACCCCCGTGAGCTGGCTCTTGAGATCCTTGTAGCGCGCCAGAATGCCCGCGGTGGGTTTCGCGTCGGCTGTGTCGGCGACACCGGCCAGACCCGCAAACTGGAAATCGAGCTTCGGCAGGTAGTTCAGGGAATCCTGATTGGTCTTCAGGTTTGGATTGTAGAGTTCGTCGGCAATTGCCGTCAGCTTCTCCAGCAACTTGTCCGCGCTGGGCTTCAGGGCCTGGCCCTTCCCGATCGCCTCCGCACGTTTCATCAGGCCAATGATCTGCGCTTTGACGTCCTTGATGCGCCTGATCGCGTTGTGGATCCCCGCGAGATCATCCCGAACCGTCCTGAGGAAATCCGCCTGCGCCGCCAAATCAGCGGCCGGGACGCTGACCGCCGGGTTCGGCCGCACCTCAAAGGGCGCCTCAACCTTGTCCTGGCCGACACTCAGCCTCACGGTGTATCGCCCAGGCGTGATGCGGATGCCCTGCGGCGGAAAATCCCCGTAGGTGTAACGTGGCATGACGAGGCCTGTCACCGTCTGGCGCAGGTCCCAGACGAAGCGATTGACGCCCGCCACCGGCTCGATCGGCTTGTCCGCGTCTTCGTCTTCTTCACCTTTTTCCTTCAGTTCGTCGTCGGTCGGCGTTGCCACGCTCGAGACCGTGCGCAGGATGGTCGTGCCGTCGAGGAACTCGAGCGTCACCGGAACGTCGGCTTTCGGCTTGTCCTTCAGCCAGAAGTTCACGATCACGCCGCTGGGTCTGTTCTTGCCGGCGTCGGTGCCCTTCCCCACGTCGCCGGGCAGCCGGAAGGTGGGCCGCGGTGCAAACAGGCGGACCGGCGCCTGCTGGATATCCGGTTGCCACTGGCGCAGCGCCGTCAGGTCGTCGAGAATCCAGAACGCCCGGCCCTCCGTGGCCACGACAAGGTCCTCGTGCTTCACGGCCAGATCGGTGATCGGTACCACCGGCAGGTTCCGCTGGAAGGGTTGCCAGTTCGCTCCGTCGTCAAAGGAGATGTACAAGCCCGTTTCCGTGCCGGCGTATAGAAGTCCCTTCCTCGTGTTGTCTTCGCGCACCACGCGCGCGAATGTCGTGTCGGGAATGCCAGCGACGATCTTCGTCCACGTCTTGCCGTAGTCGCTGGTCTTGTAGATATACGGGCGCAGGTCGTCATGCTGATTCATCATCGCCGCCACATAGACGGTCGCCTTGTCGTGCGGCGACACCTCGATGGCATTGATCCGGATCCACTCGGGAATGCCCTTTGGCGTGACGTTGGTCCACGTCTTGCCCGCATCGCGCGTGAGCTGGACAAGCCCGTCGTCGGTGCCCGCCCAGATCGTGCCGGCCTCGTGCGGGGATTCGACGACGTAGAAGATCGTGTCGTACGTTTCGACGCCGGTAAATTCGTGCGCGATCGGGCCGCCGCTATAGTCCTGCTTCGCCTTGTCGTTGCGGGTCAGGTCCGGGCTGATCTCCTCCCACGACTGGCCGCCGTCGCGTGACCGGAGCAGGATCTGCGCGGCGTGGTAAAGGGTGTCCGGGTCGTGCGGTGACAGCAGGATCGGCGCGGTCCACTGGAACCGATACTTCAGGTCGCGTGCCGCGCGTCCATCGATCACCTGCGGATACGCGACGATTTCGCGCGCCTCCCCGGTCTTGTGGTCGTAGCGCGTGATGGATCCGCCGTAACCGCCGGCAAAGACGATGTCCGGATTGCGCGGGTCGGGAGCAATCCAACCCGACTCGCCGCCGGCCACATCGTGCCAGTGGGTGCGGGTGATGCTCGAATCGCGCACGCCGCTCGGGATACTGATGCTCGTGTTGTCCTGCTGAGAGCCATACACCCAGTACGGAAACCGCGAATCGGTGGTGACGCGGTAGATCTGGGCCGTGGGCTGGTTGTCCTCAGTCGACCACGACTGGCCGCCGTTTACCGTGATCTCGGCGCCGCCATCGTCGCCGAGAATCATCCGCCCCGGGTTGTCAGGATCGATCCACAGGTCGTGCGTGTCGCCGTGATGAACGTGGATGCTTGAAAACGACTTGCCGCCGTCGATGGATTTCAGGAACTGGATGTTCGGGGCGTAAATGACATCCTCGTTGACCGGATCGGCGAAGACACCCGAGTAGTACCAGGTTCGCTGGCGGATCCGGTGGGAGCCGTTGACCAGCGTCCACTTGTCCCCACCGTCGTCGCTCCGATACAGGCCGCCCTTTTCCGCTTCGACCATGGCCCAGACGCGCGAGGGCCGCGATCGGGAAACCGTCACCGTCACCTTGCCGACGATGCCTTCGGGAAGTCCAGTGGTGAGCTTCTTCCAGGTGTCGCCGCCGTCGATGGACTTGTAGAGTCCCCCGCCGGGTCCGCCGCTCTGCATGGTCCAGGCTTTCCGGTAGACCTGCCAGAACGCGGCATAGAGGATGCGCGGGTTGGTCGGATCCATCATCAGGTCGGACGCGCCGGTCTTGTCGTCGACTATTAACACCTTCTTCCACGTCGTTCCCCCATCGAGCGTGCGGAAGATCCCGCGCGATTCGTTCGGGCCCCAGATGTGCCCCTGGGCCGCGACGTACACGATGTCCGGATTCTGCGGGTTGATCCGGACGCGCGCGATCTGTCTCGTGTCGGCGAGCCCGACGTTGGTCCAGGTGGCGCCGGCGTCGGTCGACTTGTAGACGCCATCGCCATGCGAACTGGTGCTGCCGCGAATCGCCGTCTCCCCCATGCCGACATACAACACGTTGGGATCGGAGTCGGCCACCGCAATGGCGCCAACCGAACCCGTCTTGAAGTACTTGTCGGAGACGTTCGCCCACGTCGCGCCGCCGTCGGTCGTTTTCCAGACGCCGCTGCCCGTGCCGCCGAAGTAATACAGAAGAGGTTTCCCGCGCACGCCGGTCACGGCAACCGAGCGACCACCCCGGAACGGTCCGATGTTCCGGAATTCGAGACCCGGAAACAGATCGGACAATGAGGGCAGTTTCGCCGCCGTTGGCTCTGCACCTTTCGGCGGCGGGGCAACGGTGCCGGTCTTGGCCGGCTCTGCTTTGGCGGGCGCCTGTGCCTTGGTGGTCGGCTGGCCCTTGGTGGCGGGCTGTGCCTTGGCGGGCGCCTGTGTCGCCGGCGGAGCTTGAGCGAGCACGGTCCACGAGACTAGGAGCATCAGGGCAGCGACAGTTGGAACACGCATCTTCGACACGGCGTATCTCCCCGGGTACGAGATCAGGGCTGAAAGGTGATCGCCGCAGAATAGCACGCGAGACCATGTCGGCTGACGTAGCTTCCAGTCGCGAACCCCTGGCGCCGGGCTCCAGCCCGGCCAGCGGTCCTGGCGGCGTGACCCGCGTGGGATCGCCGGGCTCCAGCCCGGCCCGAGGAAGAGCCACGCTGGAGCGTGGCGATCCGTGCGCCTGTAAGTGTGCCATGACCCGAGAGGTGCAAGTCCTCTCCAGGCAAACGCTCTCCGGCCTGAAGCCGACGATTACTGCGCCGCCGCGAGGCGGGGTGGGGAGCTATCGGA